>PMSZ01000553.1:0-1549 GCA_003168235.1 Acidobacteriaceae bacterium | reverse complement strand
TAGCCGAGGCCCGGCCAGTGTCAAGGCCGCGCTTCGCGCGCCGCGTTCGCGGTCGAAGAGCATTGACACTGGCCTTTGCGCCTCGGCTTATTCTTCAGCTATCCGGGGATGTCAGATTCTTACTTCCGCGAACCGGGGCTCCGCGCCGAGTCGAATCGCTGTCGGAGTAAATCTGGGACTTGAGAAAGACGGGTTCAAACAAGCTTTCGCTTACGAGCATGAGAATCATTACTTACAGCGACCTGCATCTTGAATTTGGCTCGGGCTGGATGTTGCCCCCGACAGTGAACGGAGATGTCATGATCCTGGCAGGCGATATCGTCACGCTCAGGGATTATGAGCCGCTCGACCAGATTCTGCGGAAGTGGAAGAAACCAGTCCTCTATGTGACGGGAAACCACGAATATTACACGAGGCGGCCAATGAACGAAGAGGAGAATAGATTCAAGTCGTGGCTCAAAGCCAAACATCCGCATGTGAAACTGCTGCTTGATGAAGAGGTCAGCATCGGCGGAGTCAATTTCTTCGGAGGCACGATGTGGACGGATTTCAACGGCGGCGATTTGCGCGCCATGGAGACCGCCCGCTCTCAAATGAATGATTACCGCCTCATCTATAACCCCGACGAAACGCCTTTCACGCCAGCAGATTCGATTGCGCTACATAAAAACTTCGCGTCGAAGTTGCTGAACTGGTTCGGCCAGAATCTAAATGGTCCGCGTGTGGTTATCAGCCATAATGCACCGGTCATCAATCCCAACTCCAAATACAAGGGCGGCCCTCTTACGCCGGCGTTCAATTCCCTGGACATGGTGGAGATCATTGAGACCCACCAGCCAGCCCTCTGGGTGTATGGCCACACGCATGAATGCGACGATCAGACGATCGGCCAAACCCGGATCATTTCAAATCAACTCGGATATCCCGGCAACCTTGGCGGTTTTGAATGCAAGGATTTTGATGAGGCAGGTCTGCCAGTCGAGGTAGGCGTTTAGCCCTGATGCTGGGCGTTGCGCAGGGCCTCATGCTCAAATGCCGTTGCCATGCGGTCCATTTCGGCCTTGTTCATCCCGTGCCGCGCGGCTTCATCGCGCCACTTCGATACGGCCTTACCGACCTGTGCGGCTATGACACGCGCTTTGCCGTCGTCCAGTTCGAAATATCCCGCCACCTCCATCGCCAGCGCAAGCGATGCCGTGTTGTCGTCTTCGTTGATCGCGGTGCTGAGAATGCGCGGCTTGATGTCGGTCGGCATCGGGTTGAGGTCGTAAGCAGGCGACAGACGCCAGCCCGCCTGGCCTTCGTACAGAAAGCCGTGATTGCGTAGGTGGTCGTCGGTGTTGGAGATCAGTATGTTGAAAACCATCCGCCGCCACAGCGCTTCCATGTCGGCTTGTGGCGCAGCGCCGTGCTGGCGCAGCGCGTCAACCATTTCCAGATAGCTTCGGGTTTCTCTGTCTTTCGATCCGAGCATGCTCATCGCGGAGAGGAACGGGATACGCCGTTCGCCGTCGCGGTCGAAGCGTCGCAGGAGGAGCACAGGCTTGCC
>PMSZ01000331.1 GCA_003168235.1 Acidobacteriaceae bacterium | reverse complement strand
CCTCCGACCGGCTCTTTGCCGCGGTTGGACGCGTCGCCTCCTGCCGCGGGCCGGAGCGCGGCCGCTTTGCCGCCCGTCTTCTGTTCGACTTGCTTTGCTACAACCGCGACATGCAGGGACTGGAGGCCCTCAGCGCTGGCTTTGACAGTATCAACCTGGTCAGCGATGGAAAGGTCCGCGAGCTTTCCGCGCTCAACGGCATGCTCTACGAGTTCCTGCCTCCGCAAGATCAGAAGCCCGCCGAAGACCGCGTCATCCATCATGCCATCTTGAAGGCCGATGTACGCGACTCGTCGCGCCTTACCCGTTCCCTGATGGAGAAAGGAATGAACGCGGCTTCTTATTTCAGTCTTAATTTCTACGATCCGGTCAATAAATTGTTGGCGAAATATGGCGCCACCAAAGTCTTTCTCGAAGGTGACGCCATCATCGTCGCGCTGCTTGAGCGCGAAGGCGAAGCCAATCTCAGCGTTGGCCGTACCTGCGTTCTGGCTTGGGAAATCGTGAACCTGCTGCGCGAGTACAACGAACTCTTGCAGCGCTCTGGCCTGCCTCCGATGGAAGTCGGCCTGGGCATCGCCTACCAGGATTCACCTCCGCTCTACCTCATGGATGGCGAGCATCGCATCATGATTTCCGACGCTATCAACGCCAGCGACCGCCTCTCTTCCTGCAGCAAGCGAATCCGCAAGAAAATCGCGCCCGATGCCGGAGTGTTCCAGGTTTACTCGCTGCTCATTGGCGGCGGAGGCAGCGAAGGCGCGGGTGGGAGCACCGACGTGAGTACAGAAGTGAGCACAGAAGATATGCTCCTTAACTACAATGTCGGCGGAATATGCCTGAGCGAAACGGCATTCCGCAAGCTCCAGCAGGAAATCTCACTTGTTACATGGCAGCTTAAACCAGGCCGATCGGGCTTCGCGGGACCTGGTTTTAACGGGCCATGGATAGACGAGCAGTGCGAGTTTTTCCTCGGCACCGTTCCCATCGCTAATGGCGTCTTCCGCAGGATTGCCATTCGGAAGAACCGCGTCGCGCAAGTCGATGTCCGCGATCTTTCCATCGTGCGATGGACCGACCGTTGCTATTACGAAGTCTGCGCAAATCCCGCGGTGTACGCCGCTCTGCCCGGAGAAAAATCCGCGACGGCTAAACAGTAGACCCCGAAAGCTACAGGTTAGCTCCCAAGAAAGCACATAGGCGCTCACCGGAATTCCGGCGCCCTGTCAGCCCAGCCACTCAGAAATTTTGCCGCACCCGGAATGGAATCTCTACTACCGCTTCGAGCGACACCGGCTTCCCGCCTCGTTCCGCGGGCAAAAACTTCCAGCGAGCCAGCGCCTTGGCGGCATAGGAATCCAGACGGTCGTCGGGACTGTTGAGGACGCGAATTTCGCCCACCCGTCCATCGGAATGAATCACTGCATAGAGCGTCACCATGCCGTGGACATTACTGCGAATCAATTCCAGCGGATAGCCTGGATCCGATTTCTGCATCGCAACCGGCTCCAGTAGCTCTCCGTCTTTTTTTCCACCGTCGAGTTCGGCAAACTTCATCACCCAGCTTCCGGTCGAGGAATTCAGGTTCGGCATGTTCAGCGTTCTGCCATAGACGCGCTTGCCGCCAAATACCTTGCGGTCCTCGTCCGTAATCTTGTTATCGGGGAGTGCCGATGCCACGCGCGCCCCACTTGCCGACGACGAATGAGCAGAATCGCCAGAGTCCCCAGCGCCCACGTGCAGGCCGGACGGAAGAGATCCCGCAGCGCCGTTTCGAGCGCTGAAGCTTTTCGCATCCGATTTCGATCCCGCCGAATCAGGAGCTCCCGAAGCTCCTAGTTTCCCCTGTGGATTCGCTGAAAACGTCCCCCGGCGATTTCCCGCTGGAACCGCGACCGGTCCGGTTGGTACGACCGGACGGATGCCTAGCGCAACCAGCCGACCGCTGCCGGCACTGGCTCCCGCCATACTAGGAGGTGGCCCTACCGGCTGTACGCCCCCGCCGGGCAGGCCTTTGCCTCGCGTCGTCAGCGTGTGTTGTTCCTCGATCGTGAGCTGTGGAGCTGGCGCCACCACTTCACTCGACGCGATGTTGATGGGCCCAACGTGTCCCTTGGTGGATTGCAAATCCGGAGGCGGCGCGATCACGTCTGTCTTCATCGCCGATTGCACCACGCGCTCCCGTGCAAACTGAACTTCCGGCGCCGGGGCCACGATTGCCGTCTCCGGCGCAATCACACGGCTTGAAGATGCTCGGGTCGCTTCCAGAGGAACCTCCGGCGCAACCGCGCCTGTCGCAACAATATTAGGTAAAGCAACATCCCGATTCAGCTTCAGGTCTGGAGGGGTAACAATCGTTTGCGAGCGGTTGTCCGCTTCTTTAGGCACCGAAAGGATGGGCTGCTTGGCGTAGGCCGGCTCTCCCTTGGCCTTCGGTGCCTCGGTCGCCCCCGTGTCGAGCGGAGGCAAATATTCTTGCGGTGTATAAGTGACCAGCGATGACCGGTCGAACACAGAATTTAGAATTTTTTGCTGCTTTAGCCAGGAGTACGACGCCACCCAGATGAGAACGGCTGCCGCCGTATGCAGTAGCACCGATTGCAGGAATCGCCGCCAGGGAAGTTCCTGCTGCACGAATACGTCGTGCCACATCTCGAATTCGCCATCGTCACCCGACGGCAGTACATTCAAGTCCGCCTCGGCATCAGGGAACTCCTGCTTCGCGGGATCTCGTTCCATTAAGAGTTTCGACCTTTTTTCCCGGGGGACTTCATTCCGCTCCAAATTGCCTTCTTAGCCAACTACGCACGATGGTGTCCCCGGAAGGCGGGATCCGAGGCGTTTTCGCGGTTCGCCTCGAACGGCTGCTCGCTCCATGGATTATAACCGACCCCGACGCGCTGCCGGGCCGGTTCTTGACTTGGCAACCTCATCACCATGCCCGCTATACTGGCTGCTCCGAATGGTTTAGCCCGAGGTGAACGTGCCGATCCCTAAAACGCGTCTATGCGCAATGCAAGTTGTCTTTTTCGTACTCTTGGCTTGGATGCATGCCGCCGCTCAGACGAAGTCCGATCCGCCGAATTCATCGCAACCTAATTCCATCGCCGCGGCAACAAACTACTCCGGGATGTATAGTTTCTTACGCGATGGGGAGTTTGTGCAGCTCACCGTCGAAGACAATGGACACGTCATTGGCCTGGTTTCGCGTTATAGCGACCCGCAGAACGATGACAGCGGCTTTGTCGAGCAATTTTTCAAGTCCAGCAAGCTCGACGGTAATCAACTATCGTTTACCACGGAGACCGTAAAAGGCATTTCGTTCGATTTTCGTGGAACGATCGAACGCGGCGAAGGCAAGAACCGGCCCGACGAAGCGTATTATGTGCTGAGCGGCAGTCTGGTCGAGAATACAATCGACGAAACGAAGAAAACTTCTTCCCGCTCGCTCCAGGTTGTGCTAAAAAGTTTCCCGCAGGATGTAGCTCCATCGCCCGCGGAAAAGAAGTAAGGCTGTCAGCCGTCGTTCCATCTTGTTTTGTCGTTCCATTTGTTCGTCGTTCCATTGTTTCTTGGTCTCTTGTTTCTTGACCTCTGGTGACATCTTTAGAAACGTCACCAGCGTCTGTTCTATCATCATCACCATCGTTGATATTAAATCCGTTGATTTTAAACATCGTCCACAAGGAGCGTTTATGAAAAACAAACTACTGCTGGTAATCCTCATGGTGGCCTGCGCGCTGCCCGCATTTGCCGCTGACGAAGAGAAGCTCGATGATCGCATCAATGCGTCTGCAGATGTGATCAAGGATATCCTCGGCATGCCCGACGGGATCCCGAAGGACCTCCTCAACAAGGCGGATTGCGTCATTATTTTCCCGTCGGTGAAAAAGGCGGCATTTGGCGTTGGCGCCAGCTACGGCCGCGGACTGATCACCTGCCGTAAAGGATCGACTTTTACGGGCCCTTGGAGCGCGCCGGCCATGTTCGCGCTGGAAGCCGGGAGCGTTGGTTTCCAGATCGGCGTTCAGGCCACCGACTTCGTGCTTCTGGTAATGAATGAGTCGGGAGCAAGGTCGGTCATGACGAGCAAAGTAAAACTGGGAGCGGACGCAGCCATTGCAGCTGGCCCCGTGGGACGTGACGCCGCAGCAGCCACCGACATCGTCCTGAACGCACAGATCCTGTCGTGGTCCAGATCGAAAGGAGCGTTTGCGGGAGTTTCTTTGGAGGGTTCGACGCTGCGCTCCGACGACGGCGCCAACAAGACCCTTTACGGCAGAGATATCAGCGCCAAGGAAATCGTGCGCCTGGGTAAAGTGCCGCCGCCCGCATCGGCGGAGCGGTTGCTTGGCATCCTGCGAAGGGCCTCGCCAAGGCACATCGTCAAGTAGTTTTTGACGGCGAAGCTGAGACCCCCGTGAGGATTGACGCCTCCCGGGGGTTATTTTTCCAGTCTTAAGCTTTCAGCTCTGCGCTTTTCAAATTCCGTGATCCAGCTCCCGTGATCCTCGACGCTCTCCATCGCATTGCTAATCACCGGCAGTCGCTTGCGCGCGAAGAGGCGCACGCAGTGATGACCGAGGTCCTCACCGGCCAATGCACCGACGCGCAGATTGCCGCGCTGCTGGTGGCGTTGCACATGAAGGGCGAGACCGTCGAAGAAATCGTCGGATTCGCCGAAGCCATCCGCGACGCTGCCGCTCCGCTCGCCTTGCACACCGACAAAGTTCTCGACGCCAGCGGCACCGGACGCGACGCACTCGTCGATACTTGCGGCACCGGCGGCGATGCCAGCGGTACCTTTAACATCTCCACAGCCACGGCTTTTGTCGTCGCTGGCGCCGGCGTTCGCGTCGCCAAACACGGCAATCGCAGCGTGACTTCAAAGTGCGGCTCCGCCGACGTGATGGAAGCCTTGGGCGTGAACATCAACTTGCCTTCCGCACAGATCGCTGCATGCCTGGAAACGGTTGGCATTGCGTTCCTTTTCGCCCCCGCCATGCATTCGGCGATGAAATACGTGCAAACCGCGCGCCGTGAATTGCATTTGCGCACGGTCTTCAATTTGCTCGGCCCGCTTACCAATCCTGCGCGCGCCTCCTGCCAGGTTGTGGGCGTCTATTCCGCGGATCTCGTCGAAAAGCTCGCGGAAGCACTCAGTATGCTGGGCTTGCACCGCGCGTTGGTCGTCCACGGCAGCGACGGACTCGACGAAATCACCATCAGCGGTCCCACAAGAATCGGCGAAGTCCGCGAAGGCAGCGTGAAGACTTACGAAGTCACACCCGAAGAATTTGGATTGCAGCGCGCCACGCTCGATTCCATTTCTGGCGGAGATGCGCCGTTCAACGCGAACCTGATTCAGGAAATCCTGCAAGGCAAGAAGTCAGCCCGCCGCGATGTGGTCCTGCTCAACGCCGCCGCCGCCCTGGTTGCCGCCGGACGCGCGGACCATCTCCGCGATGCCCTACCCATTGCCGCCAATGCCATCGATTCGGGCGCGGCGCTGGCGAAATTGCAGGCGCTCATCGCCTTCACCGGCTCTCATTAAAGCTCCGCCGGAGAGCTCCTCCGGGACGCCCTGCCGCTACGGCGCCGGAATCTTGAACACATTATTGGTCAGATCGCTTTCCGGAACACCGCCGTCATTCACTACAATCTCGATCGGTGGTTTCGGCAATTCAACTCTGGTCGTCGCCGTGCTCTTACCGCGCACTTCAATTCGTTTCGTGATTTCGCCGCCTTCAAATTCGATGGTAAACGCAACTTCGGCACCCGCATTGCCGAGGTTCTCCAGCGTTACCGTGACAAACTGCACGCCCTTTTCCGTCGTCCACGGATGGACCGCCTGCACGCGGAAATCCGGCAGCCCCCGATCCTGATATACCCAGTCGTCGAAAAACCAGCCGAGATCGCGCTTGGCCGCAGCTTCGATCAGCCGCTCCACATACTTTGGATCTTTATCGTCGTCGGCACGATAGTTGCGAATCGTTTGCTTAAGCGCCTCGTCGCCAACCATGTCGCGCAGCATCCACCACACATACGCCGCTTTGCTGCGATAGTAGGTCTCATCAAAGGTGGAGACCAGCGGTTGCCCGGCATTCTTTGCAGTCGCGACCGAAATTTCTTTCTCCGAATCCAGAAAAGCCGACCGGTGCAGTCCGAGCAAATCGAGCGCGGCCTCGCGCCCACCTTGCTGCTGGCGATACAGCGCCTCGGCAAAATGCGCCAGTCCCTCATAAACCCACGGCCGGGTCGATGGCAACGCGGAATGGACCAGTTCGTGAACCACGTTGATCCCGGCGAGTTTCGAATCCTCGACCGCCATCGACGCCATCAATAAGGTGCCGCTCTCGAATGGAGCCGAATTCGGATCGGCGAAATCGGCAATCGCAATTGGCGCGGTCGGCGCGCCAAACCACTCGCTGACAAACTTCATCGCCGGTTCGAGCGCGTTCGAATAAGTGGCCGCTCCTGCCTCGTGCCCCGCGAAACTGAAGACGCTTAGCGGAGGTTTCGTCGACACGATATATCTCGCCACCGCGAAGGTCGGAGCGACCGTACCGAGCCGGCTGAAATCGCACGTCGCAAACACAGACGATGGTTGCCCGTATCCGGCAAAACCGCCCGCGGATTCGCTGCATAGCAAGGTTGGAACTGCTTCATCGCCTTCGCTTATCAGAGCGAGCCGAGCTTTGAACACGCTCCCCGCCTCTCGCGCCGTCCATCGGTCGGCAACTTCAAACAGACTGTTCCCCTCTGAAAAATCCGCCGCCTCCGTCATGATCGGATACCACGCCACATATCCCGCGCCGCGCACCGCCGTGAACGATGGACTGATCTGGTCCCAACTCGAGTGTTTGGCGATTTCCTCCGGCACGCCGATCTGCGTCAGCCTTGTAGTATCCAGCGGAATCACACCTTCATAGCCAACTTCAATCTCGACCGAATCTTTCGGCTTGATCTCCGATGGCAGCGTTACGAGAGCCTCGGAAAGCTCGCCCGTGTGATCGATGTCTGACGTGTAGGGTTGGGAAACGTATTGCACGACCTTGCCGTTCACGCGAATCGCACGCCAATTCAAGGTCGATGAGATCTGTAGCGCCGCAATCCTCTGGGGCTGACTGGAGTCGTTTCGCAGCGTGATCGTGCCGCGAGCGCCGAGCCTCTGCTGCGCGGGATCCAGACGCACTTCCAAATCGTACTTGGTGACGCTAAAAGCCTCGCGGTCCAGCGCGTGCGATAGAGAGCCTAAGCCGCACACAACAGAAAGGAGACAAAAGAACTTCACGATTTGCCGCTTCATGATTGCTTCGATGCGCCCAACCGTCTCTGTCGCACGACTTCGTACAGAACTACGCCCGCCGCAACCGATACATTCAGCGACGGCACTTTCCCGAGCATCGGAATCGACACCAGGAAATCGCAGTGCTTGCGCACCAGATCGTGCACTCCCTTGCCTTCCGCGCCAAGCACGATGGCACAGTGCATTTTGTAGTCGACCGCGTCGTAAGTTTGCTCGCCGCGCTCGTCTAAGCCGACAACCCAAAGGTCTTTTTCTTTGAGGTCCTCAAGCGCGCGCGAGATGTTCGTTACCTTTGCCACGGGGAGATGCTCGCTCGCTCCCGCCGAAACCTTGGCGACCGCGGCGGTCACCGCAGCGGAGCGGCGTTCGGGAATCACCACTCCATCCGCTCCCGCAGCGTCCGCCGTGCGCAGAATCGCCCCCAGGTTGTGCGGATCTTCGATGCCATCGAGCACGACAATCAGCGAGTGCTCGCCCCGACGCGACGCCACCAGGTCGTCGAGATCGCTGTACTGCTTTGCCGAAGTCGCGGCCACCAATCCTTGATGCGCGGCGTTTCCCGCAATCTCGTCGAGTTCTTCGCGCGATAAAATGCGCACCGGAACTCCAATCTTGCGGCACTCGTCGATCACCCGCCGCAGGCGGATATCTTTCCGTTCCTTGGCGACGCCAATCCACTCGAAGTTTCGTCCCCGCGCCTTAAGCGCTTCTGTCACCGTGTTGATTCCGTAGAGAATGTTCACGAGGAGTAGTTTACCGTGCCGCAAGCTTCGCGCTGAGAATGACCATGCTGGCCATTGAAAATCCGCCTCGTCGAAGATCGACTGGCGAGTCGCCCGCCGCTGTAGCTATACTTGCATAGGGCTGTAGCTATATCTTCACAGACAGGAACATGGCCATCGCTGCCGCCAAAGTCGGCGTCGCCCACTCGACTCGAAACTCTATGCCACTCTCCGCGGTCATCGTCGACGACGAACAACTGGCGCGCGACGAACTCGCCTATCTGCTCAAGAACGCTGATGACGTGACTGTGGTCGCGCAGGGAAAGAACGGACTTGAAGCCATCAGCCTGATCCGCGAGCACAATCCCGACCTGGTGTTTCTCGACGTGCAAATGCCCGGACTGGACGGTTTCGGCGTAATCAAGAAACTGCTCGACCGCAAGGTTCCTCTTCCCAAGATTGTTTTTGCCACCGCGTTCGATCAATACGCGGTGAAGGCATTTGAAGTGAACGCGGTCGATTACATCCTCAAGCCATTCGATAAAAAACGGGTGTCACAATCTATCGAACGCGCTCGCATCAAGATCGAAGCAGGCGCCGGGCCAGAGGAAAAGTTGGAGACGCTCGTCCGCATGCTGGAATCCCAGAAGCCGCAGAACGCTAAGATCCTGATCAAGGCGGCCGGCCGATTGTTCCTCACCGATCCAAAAGACATCTGTTACGCCACCATTGAGGACGGAGTGATCACCGTCGCCACCAGTGGCCACGCAGGCATGGAAGGCCAGTCGAACTGCCGGACTCTGGAAGAGCTTTTCGATAGTCTCGATCCCAATTTCTTTTGGCGCGCACACCGTTCGTTTCTGGTCAACATCAATCACATCCGCGAAGTCGTGCCCTGGTTCAAGAGTTCCTACCAGTTGCGCATGGATGACAAGAAACAAACCGAGGTTCCGGTAAGCCGTGCTCAGACCCGGCGTTTGCGGGAACTGTTCAACCTGTGAAGAGAATTGTTGATTCTGCAGTTTCCTAATTTCTTAACTCCAATCCCACGCGCCGCCAGCCCCGTCTGCTCGCTTTAGTCTTCGAATTACGAAATTACCCAATTACAAAATTACAAAAAAGGGCGGACGCGTAGATTGCCATCGGCCGCCCCGGGGAGGGATCTTCTTTAAGCCGCGACCGCCTGTAGTGCAATCCGATCGGGAATGATCAGAGTGGCACCTTCCAGTCGAATCAGATCCTTGCGTCGCATATCGCCCAGCAACCGGGTCACCGTCTCCCGCGATGATCCGATCATTTGCGCAATCTCTTCGTGCGTGAATTCCGTGGTCACGCGAAGTTCGCGATTGCGGGGCTCGTCGGAAACCCAGGAAAGCAGAAGGCGGGCGAGTTTCTCGGTTGAACTGCGGGCCAGCAAGAGATCGTGCACGTCGTCGAAAGAAGTTGCGACCTCGCGCGCCAGCAGAGTGGCGCACGCCAGCGCGGTAGGGGCGTCGCTCTCAATCAGACGCAGAAAGCTGTCGCGTTCGACGAACTTGATCTGGCAGAGCTCAATGGTCGTAACCGTAATTGGCGAAGGAACGCCGGCTACGACCGAGCTTAGCCCCATGACGTAACGATTTCCGGCAATTTTCAGAATGAGGGTCTTGCCATCCCGGGCCTCGACGGAAATCTTGCAGCGTCCACTGCAGACAATATAAACACCTCGCGTCATTTGCCCTTCCACCA
>PMSZ01000484.1 GCA_003168235.1 Acidobacteriaceae bacterium | reverse complement strand
ATTCGGCGCGGCGGAACGTCTTCTCCAGCGCGCGCTGGCGTCGCCACTTGCGAATCTCTTCGTGGTTACCGGACATCAACGCTTCCGGCACTGCCATCCCGCGAAACTCTGCGGGCCGCGTGTAGTGCGGATAATCGAGCAATCCATTCGACCCGCGCTGCGACCGCGGAACCCCCTCCACATCCGTCTCAATCTCCGCGTCCTCCGCGCCAAAGCTCTCGAACTCCCCTGAAGCCTCATTCCCCAGCACGCCCGGAATCAGCCGCATCGTCGCGTCGATCACCACCGCCGCCGCCAGCTCGCCCCCGCTCAGCACGTAATCGCCGATCGAAACTTCGCGGTCGGCCAGGTGCTCGCTGATGCGCTCGTCCACACCCTCATACCGTCCGCAGATCAGGATGACACGATCCATCGCCGAAAGTTCCGTCGCCAGCGCTTGGTCCAGCCTGCGTCCCTGCGCTGAAAGCAAAATCACCGACTGCTTCGCGCCTGCACTCAGCCGCACCTCGCGCAGCGCCACATCGCCCAACGACTCCAAACATTCAAAGATCGGTTCCGGCTTCAGGACCATGCCCTCGCCGCCGCCAAACGGGCGGTCATCCACCGTGCGGTGCTTGTCTTTAGTAAACGCGCGCAGATCGTGGATGCCAATTTCCACCAGGCCCGTTTCCCGCGCCCGGCGCACAATCCCATAATCCAGTGGTCCGCGAAAAAAATCGGGAAAGATCGTGAGAATGTCGATCTTCATTTATGGGAACCAGCCGTTGGTCGTTTGTCGCTCGTCGAATCGAATGCCGCTCCAGGTTCGCGAACGACGAACGACGAACGACCAGCGACTAACGACTTCTTCCCTTCTCCACTTTCCCCGCCGGCGCATTCACTTCCAGCAACCCCTCCGGCAACTTCATTCGGACTCGCCGCCCCTCCAGATCCAGCTTCACCAGATACGCCTCGGCGTACGGAATCTCATACGGCAGCTTCGATCCACTTCCAACCACCAGTAGCGGCGCTTCACCCGCGCCAAACTGCACGTCTTCAATCTTGCCGATCTCGCGCTCGCCGTCCAACACCACGCACCCGATCAGGTCGCTAAGGTAAGTCCAGCCCGGTTCGAGTTCAGCGCGTTCACCCGACGGAACCTGCAACTCCGCCCCTACCAGCGCCTCGGCATCGGAAATCGTCTCGATGCCCTGAAACTTCAGTACCAGCCATTCCTTGTGCGGCCACAAATCTTCGACCACTACTTCCCGCCGCGACCCATCTTGATCGGAAGCGTCTTTCGCCAGCGCCCAGAGCCGCATCTTTTGCCGGAAGCGGTCCGGAATGTCGCTGTGCACTTCCACCGCAACTTCTCCGCGGCGTCCCTGCGTCTTCACCACGACCGCCAACGTAATCCACTCGCCGCCTGCGTCCGGTGAAACCATTCCAGGTTCTATTCCGCGATCTTCTATTCGACGATCTCAAGCGCGTAGCGCTTGTCGAGCTTCGCCCCCGCTGCTGACAGCACGTTGCGCAAAGCCCGCGCCACCCGCCCCGAGCGCCCAATAATCTTGCCCAGATCCGCTTCCGCCACTTCGAGCTCGATCACGGTTTCATCCCCGTCTTCGTACTCGTCGATATAAACCTCGCCCTTCGCCTCGACAATCGCCTTGGCGATGTACTCAATCATGGCGCGCGGACTGGCGCTCGGCTCAATCATTCTTAACGGCTCCTGAGTGTGGACGAATGGAGAATGCTTAGGCGACCGAAGCGGCCGCAGCCGGTGCGGGAGATGCTAGCAGTTTCTTGACGCGGTCCGAACATTGGGCGCCCTTCGATACCCAGTGCTCAATCCGCTCCCGCTTCAGGTCAAACGTGGCCGGATTGGTGCGCGGGTTATACGTCCCCACCACTTCCACCGGACGCCCGTTGCGGGCCCGTTCCTTCTCAATCACCACCACTCGATAATACGGTTGTTTGCGCGCACCAAAGCGCGCCATACGAATCATTAACACAGAATCCTGTATCCTTTGCCCGGAAGAGTCCGGCTGGTTTGGTCTAGCGAAGTAAAGACAAACCATTATTATGCCGGAGCTTAGCCCTTTTCGCAATGGGACCACTCTTTACGGTAGTGCCTGAAATCAGCATCCGCCATGCCCCACTGCACCTCGCCTCCGTTTGTGATAAAAAATACTGTCATTCCGCATACTACTTAATGAACTGCTCTGGCACTCCTAGCTCGTCTCAATCCGACTCGCGAAAATCACCCTCACCCCCGAGTCCCCCATGCTAAGGGCCTTCTTTATCGCCCTCTCCGAAAGCACCTCCCTGCGCGCCATCGCCGAGCGCTCCCGCTTTGGCCAGCGCACCTCCGCTCGCTTCGTCGCCGGTAAAGAAGTCGTGGACGCCATCCGCGCCACTCGCGCCGTCAATCTGTTCGGCGCCAGCGTCTCCATCGACAATCTCGGAGAAAACGTCACCAACGCCGACGAAGCCCGCGCCAGTGCCCGTCTCTATCACGACCTGCTCGACGAAATCGCCGCCAACCGGCTCAACGCCAACATCAGCCTCAAGCTCACCCACATGGGCCTCGATGTGGACGAAAAACTCGCCTACGACATCGTCCGCGCTCTGGTCGCCAAAGCCGCCAGCATGTCGCCGAAGAACTTCGTTCGCGTCGATATGGAAGGCTCTCCCTACACCCAGCGCACCCTCGACTTCGTCCACGAACTCCACCGTGTTCCGGGCAACGAAGGCAGCGTCGGAGCCGTCATCCAGTCCTACATGCGCCGGGCCGAGTCCGACGTCGACAAACTGCTCTCAGAGCGCATCCGCATCCGCCTCTGCAAAGGCGCTTATAAGGAAGCTGAAGACATCGCCTTCCAGAAGAAATCCGAGGTCGATGCCAACTACGTCAAGCTGATGAAAGTCCTGATGAAAAGCGGCGTCTATCACGGCCTCGCTACCCATGACGAAGCCATCATCGATCAAGCCAAAGCCTTCGCCAGTCGCGAGAACATCCCCCGCGGCGCCTTCGAGTTCCAGATGCTCCACGGCATCCGTCGCGACCTGCAGCAAAGCCTGGTAAAAGATGGTTGGGGAGTCCGCGTCTACATTCCCTTCGGTACCGAGTGGTATCCCTACTTCATGCGCCGCCTGGCCGAGCGCCCCGCCAATGTACTCTTCCTCGCCAGGAATCTTCTGCGAAAGTAAGAACGACCTTTCGTTTCAGATCGATAGCTTGGCATCAGGGACGCCATTCGATATGGCGAGGGTCTCGCGCGTCTTCCGGCGCATAGCCCCGCCTTCACCCAGTAACCGTGGTCTGAGAAAAAAGCTCTTCTTCTTGAAGGGGAATCCTGTCCATTTTCGTTTTATGCAGTGGAAGCTAGCTTAGATTGGATCCAAAGCCTGCCCCCTCGGCAATGTGCTCGATCCATCTGAGAAAAAGAGTCCGTGGCTCGCGACAACTGGCATCGAGACTCCGGTTTCCAAGTAAATCCTCTGCGTCGCCACGGGGAAGGGCGGCGCGGAGGTTTTTTCTTTGCCTCTCACACCCTCCCGGCAACCCGTTTCATGCGGCGAAGTTCATTGCGGCCACGCTCGCAACGCCATCTCTGCCACCCGGCGCAGTTCATTGCGGCTGGATCCACCCGCCGCCTGCACCGCAATCCCCTGAATAACTGTCACTACAAAACGAGCAAGATCGGCAGGATTAACATCCGAACGCAAGTCTCCCTCCGCCCGCGCCCGTTGCAATCGCTCGCGCAAAGCCGTCTCTCCAGCATGGCGGCGCAGAATAAGGTCGTTCCGAACGCTCTCCGCCTGCTGGCCGCACGCCAGTCCACCCTGAACAAACAGACAGCCCTTCGGATGGGCGGCGCCAGTCGCCATGTCCACCGCCCCGTAGACCAACCTTTCAACCGCCCCTCGCGCCGTTGGTTGACTCAGGGCTTCTTCCACATAAGCCGCCGGTCCTTCCTCATAACGGTCGAGCACCTTGCGAAATAGCGCCTCCTTGTCGCCAAAGGCGGCATAGAGACTCGGCCGGTTGATGCCCATCGCCTTGGTCAAGTTCGCCAGCGAAGCGCCCTCATACCCCTTGCGCCAAAACTCCCGCATCGCTGCGTCCAGCGCTTTCTCCGTATCGAAGGCGCGCGGACGACCCAGGGCTCGCACTGTTCTCTTACGCTTCATATCTGGTTAGATGCCATTTATATACCTATCGGTAAATAATTATGAATCCGCGCCCGTTCGTCGTACATCTGTATCACGCAGTACAGAATTATACCTTTAAGTTCGAAGGAGAAACGATCATGGGAAAGCTGGATGGAAAAGTAGCCGTCATCACCGGAGGCACCAGCGGCATCGGCCTGGCCACCGCTCAGCATTTCGTCGCCGAAGGCGCTCAGGTCTTCATTACCGGCCGCCGCCAAACTGAACTCGACAAGGCGGTCAAGACGATTGGCAAGAACGTCACCGGAGTCCAGGGCGACGTGGCCAAACTCGCCGACCTCGACCGCTTGTACGCAACCGTCAAGCAGAAGGCTGGCCACATCGATATCGTCTTCGCCAATGCCGGCGGCGGTGAATTCGCGCCCCTCGGGTCGATCACCGAAGAACATTTCGACAAGACTTTCAACTCCAACGTCAAGGGTCTTCTCTTCACCGTGCAAAAGGCGCTTCCGTTGCTGGTCGATGGAGGGTCGATCATCCTCAATGCCTCCATCGTTTCCTCCAAGGGCTTCCACGCCTTCAGCGTCTACAGCGCGACCAAGGCTGCGGTGCGTTCCTTCGCTCGCAGCTGGACCGTCGACTTGAAAGACCGCAAGATCAGAGTCAACGCCATCAGCCCCGGTCCAATCGACACCCCCATTCTCGACGGCCTCGGAGGGACCACCGAGCAAACCCAGCAGATCAAGCAAGGACTCATCTCCACGGTTCCCATGGGTCGCTTGGGACAGCCGGATGAAATTGCGAAGGCTGCGGTATTTCTCGGATCCGACGACAGCAGCTTTATCACCGGAATCGAACTCTTCGTCGATGGTGGCACAGCACAAATCTAGCCACTCGATCGAGTCGAATCGTCATTGGCTCGCGACAACCTGCATCGAGTCTCCGGTTTCCGAGTAAATCCTCCGCGTCGCCACGGGGAAGGGCGGCGCGGAGGTTTTTCGTTTGCGCGCGCTTGACCATCACCGTGAATGTGTCGACCCTTCTGCAACTGCCTGACGGATACGGCTTTGCAGCTCCCACCGAATACGAACGAACTCTTCTTTTGCTTGATGCTTTCCCGCAAGCTCACTGCTATACTCCCAGCTAGCTAGAAACCCCCGACGGCGTTCTTCCTCTCCCTGTTCCGGCCAGCAAGTTACTCAATTCCAATCGGCGATCTACCGTCTGAACATTCGGTGCGATTTGCCTATTTCAAGGAGAAAACCATGAAGGCACCGCAAGCAGGAATTGTCCGTGGTTACCGCGTGTTGGCAGGGATTCTGGCCGCTTCGCTCCTCAGCCTCCCTGCGAGCGCCGCGGACTGGAAGTCTATGGCGCCTCTACCTGCCTATAACTATTTGGCAGCCGCGGAGTCAATCAACGGGGTTATCTACCTCGCCGGTGGGCAAAGCAGCAGCGGTCCCACCTCAGTGCTACAAGCGTTTAATCCGGAGACGAATGCCTGGACGCTTTTGGCGAACATGCCCCTTACTTTGTATCAAGGGAACGGAGCTGGAGTGATTAACAGCCAGCTTTATGTAAGCGGCGGCTGGAACGGTGGTCTGCCTTCCACCGCGCTCCTCATGTACGACCCGCCCTCCAATACCTGGACGACTCTGGCCGCAATGTCGCATCTCAGCGCCTGCGGCGGAACCGGCGTCATCAACAGCAAGCTCTACGTCACGACTGCCTGTAACGGATACAGCGGATATTACAACTATCTCGACGTCTATGACCCCGTGGCCAACGCGTGGACCAGCTTGCCAGAGTCTGCCAGCGCCCACGGAAGTCCGGCCTTCGGCGTGATCAACGACAAGTTCTACGTCGCCGGTGGAACCAATGGCAGCGGTGCAGTCACCAATGTGCTCGAAGTTTACAATCCCGCCACTAGCACTTGGACTACTTTAGCGCCTATGCCAACTGCCGTTCAGTTCGCGGCCAGCGTTGCTCTCAACGGCCAGCTCTATGTCTTCGGGGGCAATAACGGAACCGATTACGTGGCTACTGTGCAGGTATACGATCCTCACAAGAACAAATGGAAGACTCTTGCTTCCCTGCCAGCAGCCGCTGGTTTTTCCGGAGGTGCAGTCGTCTACGGCCTCGCATTTATGGAGGGCGGCTACGGAAGCAACGGTGGCGTCGTCACGAATCAACATGTGGCAATTGCCCCGTCGATTCCCTAAACCCTTGTCCAGCAAACCAGGCGGATCGAGACGGAAGCGCCGTTAAGCCGAGCACGGCTCGGCGGCGCTGACCGTCTCACCGCCTCTATTTACCCTTCCCACACAAACGCGTCAAACACTCTCGCCGTCTCAAATCCAATGCGCTTATAAAGCGCAATCGCGCGATCGTTCGCCTCCGTCACCGTCAATGAAATGAACCGGAACCCGCGCCCGCGCAAATTCCTGGTCGAAGCCGCCAGCAGAGCCTCGCCCAACCCCGCCGAGCGAAACTCCGGAAGCACGCAAACCTGCGTAATATGCCCCACATCCGGGCGCACCAGTGAGCACAGGATCAGCCCCGCCAGCACGTGCGTGCGCCGCTGAAACACCACGAACGACGACGGCGCATCGAACGTCCCGCATCCCGGGAAGCGCACGATGTTATTCAAAAAACGCAGCGAGCCCGTCAGCGTCCGGTACTGATCGTTGATCTCGGAATCCACGTGCCCGCGATAAGCCGCCGTAATCAGCGCCGCCGCCGAGTGATATTCCTGCTCCGACCACGGACGAATCTCGAACTCCGCAGGCAGCAGCCGCTGCATCGCCGGCGTATGTTTCCCGATTTCAAAATTCATAAACACCCGCGGATGCCGGCTGAATCCCTGCTGCAAAAACGGCCGCGCCACTTCTCCGGTATGGTGCGCCAGCAACTGCGCTTCAACGCGATGAATGCCCGGCGACTGCTGCAGCGTTTCGATCACGTGCGTCAGCAGTCGCTCTTCAACCTCATGCCGTTCTGGACCCCGCGCCACATCCCGAACATTGTCGCGGACAAACAGGTCTCCGATCACGCCCTTGCTCTGCTCGTAAACGAAAAACGAGTACCCGAAAATACTTCCTCGCTCAATGGCCGCATAACCCGGCAGGATCTTGGCGTCCATGTAGCGAAGAATCATTTCGGCCGACGTGGCGTAATCCCACGACAGCACCCGTCCCCACATGGCAACCTCATCTTCCAGCAGCGGACGAAGGTCAGCGGAAGTGAAGTGTCGGAGATCAAGAATTTCCATAAACGAAGGTGTCAGGTCTCAGGTTCTAGGTCCCAGGAACTTCCGTGACCCGTGTTAGGCCTTTCCTGAGACCTGAGACCTGACACCTGAGACCTCTTCTTCACTTTCCCACCCAGTACAATTCCAACTTCTGCTCCGGAATGCTCGTCAAGTATGACACCCGCCGTCCGGCAACGAGTTGAGCGACTTGCGATTGCGAACCATGTGCGGCAACCAGCACATGCTCCGCCGCCGGAATATTCCCGTCCTCATACTTTTCCGCCGGACGATTCAAATAGAACTCCAACCCGTATTCCTGACCCCGCTTCAGTCGATAGACCGCGACCGGCACCGGCTCGTGCGAAAAAGCCTCAATACTTTCCGCAATCGGACGCGCCGACCGCGTGTCGTCGATCACCGGCGCGGCAAACCGCACCACCGCCGCCACGCTCACCACCACCGCGAACAGCGTCACCCGGCTCAACAGCCGCAATCCGCCCGCAGAAAGCAACGCCGCCCCAATCCCCAGCGCCAGCACACCGGCAATCGCCGCCGCTACCCACATCCCCTGTCCCCACACCAACCGGTGATTCGCGGAAATTGACGCGGCGGAAATTGACGTGGCCGAAACAGCCGCAAAAATCAGCACCCCGCAAAGCATCGCGTGGCCCGCAACAAAACCAAGCGAAAGTTTTCTTGCCGCGCGTCGCCGCGCACCGAGGTACTCTGCAACCAGCAACGCTCCCGCAGGGACCGCCGGCAGAATGTAACCCGGCAACTTCGATTGCGAAGCGCTGAAAAA
>PMSZ01000545.1 GCA_003168235.1 Acidobacteriaceae bacterium | reverse complement strand
AGCTATAGGCTGTCGTGTATTCACCATCCACGCGTACGCCAATGTGGTGAGCGGTAAGAACAAGAATCCGAGCACGGGCAATATCAGGCCGTGGTACGCACGTTCCAGATAATTCGTGAACAGGAACAACCATGCGAGTGTGATCCGCGGAAAGGCGAGAAAGACAATAACCAGCAGGCAACCCACGAGAATCTCCTCGCGCATCCTACGCTTTTCCCGCACCCGATACAACGAAGTTGCGTCAGCGATATGGGGATTTATCCCCAATTTACTCTTTGTGAGCTTGCAACTTCGCTTGCCTCATTGACCGGTCCCTATCGTTCCAGTCCAAGACGCCGCAGCATATCATTGAACCGGGGATCGCTGCGCAGCGGGTCAAACATCGGGTCCACTTTGATCTTCACGACCGCGTTCGAATGCTCCGCATACAGTTGTTGGAGCAGTTTGAGGGCCCGCTCTTTCTGGNNTCCAACTCCACATCCAAGGGCCTTCGCCGGCGGCCTCCCAGCGGTCGATCACTTTAACTGCCTCGTCGTAGCGGCCCAGTTGCAGATAGGCAGGAATCATCAAGTCTTCCGCACGATCATAATTTGGGTCCAGATCGAGCACTGAGCGCCATTGCTTCAGCGCGCTCTCATATTGGCGCGACTCATACAAGATGGATGCACGATCCGTCGCGATAATGAGCGATAACGGATCCAGCTTCCGCGCCTGCTCGCTTTCGGCAAACGCTTCCGGAAACCGGCCTTGCCAGGAAAGAAATTCCGCATACCACTGGTGCGCGGTCGCATATTGCGGATCGAGTTCAATGGCCCGCCGAAATTCCTTCTCCGCTCCCGGCCAGTCGTAATCGTAATTCTCTTTTATCAAGGCAAGCGATGCGTGCGCATCGGCCAGACTCTCGTCGAGCTCCAGCGCCCGCAAGGCCGTGGCTTTCGCCTTCGGCATCAGTTCGTTCTGCGGGCCCATGTACCATGTGCTCATCAGGGTGAAGGTGTCCGCCAGCCCCGCGTAGGCGCGGCCGAAGTTCGAATCCCTATCGATTGCCTGCTGAAAGTAATCGGCTGCCTGTCGAAACCCCTCTGCCGTCCTCTGGTTCCAGAAATAGCGGCCCTTCAGATACAGGTCATACGTTTCATAGGAGTTTGCTCCCCGCGCCGGCGCAGCGGCCTGCGCTGGCTCGATCGGCCTCCGCCCGCTCAGGCTGAATTCGATTTCGTTGGCGACTTCCCGAGCGACCTCCTCCTGGAGCTCGAGCAGGTGCCCCAAATCGCGATCATATTGCCGCGCCCACAGATGGCTTTGGTCTTTCACCTGGATCAGCTGAACCGTGATCCGCACCCGTTTTGCATCCCGCCGCACGCTGCCTTCGATCACATACTGCACCCCCAGATCCCTTCCGATCGCGGGGATTGATTCCAGCGAGTGCTTGTAGTGCATCACCGAAGTCCGGGCAATTACCCCCAGATGCGCGGGATCGAGGTTGCCGAGCTGGCCGATCATCTCTTCCGTCAGGCCATCGCTGAAGTAATCCTGCGTCGGGTCTCCGGTGAAGTTTTCAAACGGCAGAATCGCCAGCATGTTTTTGGCCGTGTTGACAGCAGTGGCGCGGCGCGAATTCCATAGCCACGCGTCAGTGGCGGTTGCTGGATCGACAGTCATCGAAGTGCATCAGGTAGACACCGGCGCAGGACCTCTTTGGTACCACGCCGCGGAGATTCGGGCCGATGGTTCGGTGGTGTGGGCGACAAAGGACGTCCAGTATGGCACTGGCCTCGCTCCCTCCGTATCGGCCTCCGGACCGACCGTCATTGAAGTGCACCAGAAGGACAGCGGAGTCGGTTCGCTGTGGTCTCAGACGGCTGGATTGCAGTCGAGCGGGACGGTTAAATTCGTAAAGAAGCCGGTTGAATATGACAGCGGTGAAGCGCCGCGGGTCTCAGTGGCCGGAACGATGATCCTGGAGGTACACGACGAAAACAGCGGGGCCGGACCGATTTACTATCACACCGCAGCGTACTAGCGGCAAGCTGCAGCGGAATCCCCAAGGACGATTGCCACAAGTCGGACAGCCCTCATTTCCAAGAGAATACGCGTGTCAGCGTGCGATAGGTGTTGAAACCAGGCGATTCCACTGAGAACTTTGCACCCGACCGCTATTGCTTAGAAACCACAGGAACAATGACCTCTGGCCCATGCACAAACCCTTCACCCACTACCTCACAAAATCGGCGTCATCCTTGTCCCGGCATCCCCCGTAACTCCCCACCAACACACGAGATAGCTCATTGTACGTACAATAACGCCAGTACAAATAAACCTGCATAGTGTTCCACGTGGAACACATCTCCGATTTGCAGCCCCTCGGGCCGCTAGCCGGCGGAGCGTAGCTGGAACTTGCGGGTGGCCGTGCGCCCGTCGTAGCTCGCCTGCACCAGCACCGAGGACTCGGCCAGCGACTTCTCGTCCACCTGGACGCTCATCTCGGCGCTGCCCCTGGCGTCGGTCAGCACCTGCGCGTAGTAGGGCGGCGAGTCGGGGCGGGCGAGCCGCAGCGTGAGGCGTGCACCCGCAACACTCGCGCCTCCGTCGGTCACGCGGAGCTGCATGGTCAACGATCCCTCCGCATGCACCGACCCGGCGTTGGTCCACTGCAGGTCGAGTTCCTTCACGGACGCCAGCGTTTCCGCCGTGTCCCGCTTGTCGAAGATGGAGTCGAGCTTGCCGTCGCGAATGGCGTCGAGCATCTCGCGGTGCAGCTCGCGCAGAATTTTCTCTTTCTCCTGATCGTCACTATGCGAGCCAGCGCCTGCAGTGGTCGCCGCTGTGCTCACACCGTAAGGGACTGCCCGCTTGCCGATGCAGCGGCCCCGCACGAAGACCTGCGTCTGCAGAAGGTGTTCGCCTTCGCGCGCTTCGCTCTGCACGTGATAGACCGTGTCTTCATGGCGAATGTCGGTGTTGAAGCCAAAGATCATACTCTTCAGGCTTTCCCCGGTCCCGTTCTGACAGCGCCGCCGGATAAAAACTACGGTTTAAAGGCTCGCTTGGCTTGACACTTCCGCCAGCCAAAACTAATCTGGAACGTCATACTTGTGCTTGTCGCAGATTATATATAGCTCCTCCTATGCCGGACAATTACTTCGCTCGCTACCTACCCCTCCTGCTCCACATCGGCATCGTCACGGGGCTGGCGTCCGTCATTGTGATCCTTTCCCAGCTGGTAGGCCAGCATAAGCCGGGCCTGGCAAAAATGTCTCCGTATGAGTGCGGCGTCGAACCCATCGGCGACGCTCAGGGAAGATTCTCCGTCAAATTCTATCTGGTGGCGATGCTCTTCATCTTATTCGACGTGGAGGCAGTTTTCCTTTACCCGTGGGCGGTGGTGCTGCGCGAGCTCAGGATGTTTGGCTTCTGGGAGATGATGGTGTACATCGGGATCGTGCTGGTCGGCCTCTTCTATGTGTGGAAAAAAGGCGTGCTCGACTGGGGATTAGCCGCCGCGCGGCGGAGAGACTTCTGATGCCGCTCGCTCCCCCGATTACCGACATCGAGCAACTGAAGTCGCATCCGGCGCTGGCGTGTCTGGTGGCGTGGAATGCGGCCGCGGTGCAGGCGGTGAAGTTCGACCGCGAAGAGCTTACTATCTGGATAGAGAAAGATGCCATTCGCGAGGTGGGCGCCATTCTCCGCGACTTTCCCGATTGCCCGTTCAATTATCTTTGCGATGTGACCTGCGTCGACTGGTATCCGTCAGAACCGCGCTTTGAAGTTGTGTATCATCTGCTTTCCATTTCGCAAAAAGAGCGCGTGCGTTTGAAGGCGCGGCTGCAAGGTTCGAGTCCGGCGCTTGAATCGGTGACATCGGTTTGGCCCGCGGCCAACCACTATGAACGTGAGGTGTTCGATCTTTTTGGAGTCCGCTTCACCGGCCATCCCAACCTGCGGCGCATCATGATGCCCGACGACTGGGAGGGCCATCCTCTGCGGAAGGACTACCCGGTAGAAGGTTACCGGTAGGCTATGGCGCAGTTTCCCCCAGTGGTAGCTGAGGCCTTTCCGGATCGCCCCGATCAGGATCGCAACCTTGTCCTGAATATGGGGCCGCAACATCCATCGACCCATGGGGTGCTGCGGCTGGTCCTCGAAATTGACGGCGAGACGGTAGTACGTCTAAAGCCGGAAATCGGCTACCTTCACACAGGTATAGAGAAGACCTGCGAAGCCAAGTTCTACCAGCAGGTAGTGCCGCTGACCGACCGCATCG
>PMSZ01000215.1 GCA_003168235.1 Acidobacteriaceae bacterium | reverse complement strand
GGCGCCACGCTCGGCGGCGAACAGTCAGGCCACATTCTGTTTCGCGACGGTGATGCTACCACCGGCGACGGACTGCTGACCGCGCTCCGTGTGATGGAAATCGTAGCCGAAACTGGCAAGCCCCTCGCCGATCTGATCAGCGACCTGAAGGTGTTTCCGCAGACGATTCGTAATGTTCGGGTGAGGGTCAAGACTCCATTCGCCGAGATTCCCACGGTGCAGGCGGCTATTGCAGCCGCAGAGCGCGAACTCGACGGCAATGGCCGCGTGGTCGTGCGTTACTCCGGCACAGAAGCGCTGGCGCGGGTGATGATCGAAGCGGAGTCGAAAGAGCAGATGGACCGCCTGGCCGAGGCGATTGTCGCGGCGATTCGCGCGGAGTTGGGCGCGTAGAAATTTGCTGATCCCCGAGACGACTCGGAGCCTTCCTAGCCAACTTCGCGATTTTTCTGTTCATACCACCGCTGTCCCCTCCGCAGCTACGTCCCTTCGTACGGTCAGGTTATCTTGTGCGCCTCCGCGTGTGCGTCGAAAATGAGAATCGGTTCAGATACTGACCGAGTTCACCAGCTAAGACGAGGCTCATGAGAATTCTTATTGTCCAGGAAGACGTAGCGCTCTCCAGCTTTCTCCGCAAGGGACTGGAAGCCGAATATCACGCGGTCGATGTTGCCAGCGAGGGCAATCAGGGCCGTTCCATGGCGATGGAGGTCGATTACGATCTGGTCGTGCTCGACCTGAATCTGCCGGGGGTTGACGGGTTATCTGTGCTGAAAAGTTTGCGGCAGCGTAAGGCGAACTTGCCGGTGATGATGCTCACTTCGCGCAGCCGCGTCGAAGACCGCGTGCAGTGCCTCGATTCAGGAGCGGACGATTACCTGGTCAAGCCGTTTTCGTTTCTCGAACTGTCGGCTCGGGCGCGGGCCTTGTTGCGCCGCAGCCACTTGCCTTCGGAATCGGTCCTCACTGTCCGCGATCTTTGTTTGGATCGCGTGGAGCGCAAAGTGGCCCGCGCCGGCCGTCCCATCGAGCTGACGACCAAGGAATTCGCGCTCCTCGAATACCTGATGCGCAATGCCGGACGCCGGTTGACCCGCGCCATGATCATCGAACACGTGTGGAACCTGACCTTTGATTCCACCACGAATGTTGTGGATGTCTACATCAATTACTTGCGCCGCAAGGTCGACGACGGTTTTTCACCAACTTTAATTCACACCGTCCGCGGCGTGGGCTACCAGATGAGCCCCAACGGGGTGAGCCCCAACGGAGTGAGCACGAATCCCGCGTCGGTGTAAGGGCCGTCTCTCCCCGCCTACCTCCGCGATCTGCCTGGGAGTACAATCCAGCCTTTCTGGAGGTGGCAGGTGAAGCGCTGGATTTTTCTGCTGAGTTTGTTAGGACTGATTTGCGCGGGTTGGGCCCAGACAATCGCACCCGCGCCGCCGGTTACGGTGATTCGCGCAGGCGTGCTGATTGACGGTGTCTCCAACTCCCCGCGTCGCAACGTGGTCATCACCATCCGCGGCAACACCATCACCGACGTCGCCGACGGTGGCGGCGTTCCGTCAAATCTCCCAGCCGGCGCCACGTTCATCGATCTCTCCCAGGCTACCGTTCTTCCCGGATTGATTGACGCGCACACCCACATCTTTCTGCAAGGCGAAGACCCAGCCCAGGGCGGATACGACATTCAACTGCTTAAGTATCCGCTGGCGTTTCGCGCAGCGCGGGCCACGGTTTCGGCGCGCCGCGCGCTCGAACAGGGATTCACCACATTGCGCGACATGGAGACTGAAGGCGCGGGCTACGGAGATGTGGGCATCAAGATGGCCATCGAAGGCGGATACATCCCCGGCCCGCGCCTCTTCGTTTCGACGCGCGCCATCTCAACCACCGGCGGGTATCCGCTGGAAGGTTATGCGCCGGAAATCGAAGTGCCGAAGGGAGTGCAGATTATCGACGGGCCGGTCGAGGCGCGCAAAGCTGCGCGCGAGCAACTCGATCACGGCGCCGACTGGATCAAGGTCTACATGACGCATCGCTCATGGGTGGGCAAGAACGGCGAACTTGTCTCGCAGCCGACGCTGACCGTCGAAGAGCTTCACGCGATTGTGGATGAAACTCACGGCTGGGGAAAGAAAGTCGCCTGCCACGTTTACGGCGGAGAAGGCATGCAGCGTGCGCTCGACGGCGGCTGCGACTCGATCGAGCACGGACTGGTGCTCACCGATGCGCAGATCGCACAGATGATTCGCCAGGGAACGTGGCTCTGCCCGACATTAAGCGTTTATTACGGCGACTGGGCTCCGGCGGATACTCCTGCAGGTCAGCGCGACCGCAAGCGTGCCAGCGAGCACGAAGTGTCATTCCGCAAGGCGTTGAAGGCGGGCGTGAAGATTGCGTTCGGCACCGACATGGGAGGCATTCCGTGGACCGAGCCGATTGCACAGGAGTTTCCGCGGATGGTCGAATTCGGCATGACGCCAATGCAGGCCATCCAGAGCGCGACCTCGCGAGCTGCCGAGTTGCTCGATATGCAGGGGCGCCTCGGAGTGATTGCGCCCGGCGCTTACGCGGATGTGGTCGCGGTTTCCGGCGATCCTTTGGCGAATGTCAAGATTCTTGAGAACATCGGATTCGTCATGAAAGACGGCAAAGTGTTCAAGAACGAACTTGAGGCAAAGAAGTGAGCCGGCCTACTGGTGCGCGTCAGGGCTTTGCGCTGGGTTCGCGTGGTGCGCCGGCGGAGCCTTGGCAATCTTTACATCGAAGCTTACTGGCAACGTTTTCGGCGGATAACAGGCCTTATTGTCGCAGGCCTGGTATTTGAGGGTCCCGCGGATCACGTACTTGCCCGATTGCGCCGTGTGCAGCGGGCGTACCAGGACCTCAACGTTGAAATCTCCGGTGTAAACGTTAAGCTTTTCGTCAGGATCGAAAGCAAAGCTCATGTCCTGGCCCTCGGGATAGGTAATTTTGCCGATCACCATGTCGGTATTGGCTTCTACCTTGAGCACGGTCGGAATCAGAAACTCCGATTTCGGCATGTTGGAATTAATGTGGTATCCGCTGGCGACGCGAAACGTCAGTGGCACCGTGCCCGGCTTGCCTTGCACCACGGTCACAACCGGAGCGGCCACAACTTTCACCGCCAAACCTTTGGGTCCAAGGTCGTCGTCCTGCGCTGAAGCTCCCACCGATGCCAAGCACACAAACAAGAGAAGCACACTGAGAAAAATTTTCATCGCTCCCAGAGTACTCCAAGTTGCCGCGCGGTTCGTGGTAATCAAACAAGCCACCAAACAAGCCATCACCAGAGCCACCTTCGAAGTTACTTCTGCGCCTGAACTGCCTGCCCTTGGCTCAACGCCTTATTAATGTGGTCCACGAACACGCTGCGGCTCTGCAGGCCGAATTCGCGGGCAATGAGCTTGCCGTCGCGGTCCAGAAAGAACGTGGTCGGCAGCACGCTCAGCCCGCCGTAACTCTCCCCTACCGAATCCTGGCCGATGAGGATCGGATAATTGATGCCCATCGCCTTCGTGAACTTGGCGATATCTGCGTTGCTGGCGTCGTCCATGGTCACGCCCACAATCTGAAACCCTTGCGGTCCGTACTGCTGTTGCAGTTCGACAAACCATGGCATCTCTACCTTGCACGGCTCGCAATAGGTCGCCCAGAAGTTCAGCAGGACCGCCTTTCCGCGCAGGTCGGAAAGCCGCAGTTGCTTGCCGTCCAGTGTGGGCAATTGGAAATCAGGCGCCACGTTGCCCATAAGTTGGCCCGGCGTAGGACGGATCCCGTGGTTCCGCGCCATCCGAACGCCCACCGATAGCATGACCGCAACAATCGCAGCGACAAAAAACAGAATCAGCGGATTTCTCTTCACAGCAAACCTCGAATTTCACTACCACTTATAAGCCGTCGGCCCAGAACCGTACTCTCGCTGAGATGCGTCTTGTCCCGTCTCCTTACAGCGCGAAGCGATTCAAGAACGAAAAATATCCTGAGATGAGCGTAAAGCGGCCCATCACCAGCAGAATGCCTAATGCGATCAGCAAGCCTCCGCTCGCCACTTCCACCGCATGCATGTGGAATTTGAAGCGGTTGTAGAACTTCAAAAACCACTCGATAAAAAGCGACGTCACCAGAAACGGCACGGCCAATCCTGCCGAGTAGACAGCCAGAAGAAAAATGCCCTTCCAGACCGTATCCTGAGCGGCCGCAAATCCGAGCACCACCGCCAGAATGGGACCGACGCACGGTGTCCATCCGAAGGCAAAAGCGAATCCGATCACAAACGCCCCCCAGGCCGAGGGACTGCCCTTGAGCTGGTGCAGCCGCGTATCCGCCAGCAGGGCCTTAATCTGGAAAAGGCCGGTCAGGTGCAGACCAAAAAGGATAATCACAACTCCGGCAATACGTGCGAGCAGCGATTTATATTGCGCCAGCACTTGCCCGACTTCGGTCGAAATCGCGCCCAGCGTGATGAACACGATGCTGAAGCCGATAATGAACGCGGCGGAATTCAGCATCACCTTGCGGAACAGCTCGCCCTCTTTCATCTTCAGTTGCTCGACGCCAACGCCGGAGATCAGCGAAACATATCCCGGCACCAGCGGAAGCACGCAAGGCGACAGGAACGAGATCAGTCCTGCGACAAAGACAGCGAGCGGCAATGGCAAAGTCGACATACAGTTCTATTGTAGCGGCCAAACCCTGAATATTGGACGAAACCCGGAGTTGGTCGTTATCGCGATTTCGGCTTCTGGGGCTGATTCGGGGCCGATGGCGCTTCGAGCGGCGCGGCATTCGCAGCAGGGGGCGCGGCCTCAGGCGCTCCCGTCAAAGCTTTGCGGAGGAACCCCGGCGGCACCACGGCGGTGAGAATTGCGCGATCTCCCTTCTGCTCGACTTTCAGACTGTCGAAGAAAGTCTTCACATCCGGATCCGTTCCGTGTGCGCCGACACTGCCTTCGGCGGCATGAAACAAGCTGAGAAAAGCCGCTGTCTTTTCAGTGATAGCTTGCGCGTCGGCATCGCTGTCGGTAAAAGCTTCCGCCCGCAGATGAAGAGCGCGAAGATATCGCGCCGAAATCACCGCGACCGCCGGCTTCGGAAATAGAAAACTCCAGCCTCCCAATCCGCTGAACGAACTCATCTCTGCCTTTACCCGCAAAATGGCAAACGACAAACTCGCCAGAGGAACCTGCCGGTAGAACTTCCGCAGCAGCCAGGGTCCACCAAACGGCGATGCCAACTTGCGCGAGCGGTCCAGGATTCCGTGAATCACGCCAACGTTCGGATGGTTCGACACCGCGACGCTGTCGTAAGAAAGAATGACCACGCGGACCGTGCGGCCCTCGAATGGAATGTTATAGATGTCAAAGCCACGGTAGTCTTCAACCGAAGTTGATAATTTCTTGAGGTACGCAGCCAGTCGCCCGGAGTCGATCTTGCCGACGAATACCTCGGAAAAGCGCGGCTCTGAAACCGATCCGCCAGTCCCGTTGCCCCAACTCTGCGGATAGTGAATGGCAAATGCCGCCTGGTCGAGATCGCGCTCGAACTGAAAGCCCGTCTCCTCAACAAATTTCTGATACTCGGGGTCGCGCGAAACCGGCGGTAACTGGCTGGTGGCGTTGAACGTCCGAATCCACTTGAGATTGATATAGAAAAACCCGTCCGCGCCGGGAAGTAGGCGGGCCGCCTCGGGTGGCGCGTGTTTGCGCAGAGTTACAATCAGCGCGACCGCAGCCCCAAGCAGCAAAACAACGAGAGGAATAAGAAGGTGGCGTCGAATGCGCATCGAAGGAGAGTACTTGCCTCATCCGCTGGGAGCAGGCGAGAGCATCAACAATGATAGCATCCGGGGAGGACGGGTAGCTCCTCCCGTTGTTTCCNNGCCCGTTTTGCCTTGACTTCGCTCGCCGTCGGGGAACAAGCTTGTTCGGGCGGATGTGGGTTTCCCCCTCACAGTCGTGGAGCGTATTGACTCTCGGAGAGGAGGTCGTCTGACGAGGCTAGGCAACTGGAAAATCGTCTGCGCTATCTGTCTACTCTGTGCCTCGGCGGCCATTGCCTCACCCGCAAGAACCTTCACCACTGTGGCGGATTTCGACTCGGCCAGCGGCGGGTACCCTCTTTATATGTCTCTCATTCAGGGTTTTGATGGGAATTTCTACGGAACAGATTTCGGAGCGGGGGTCAATGGCCAGGGCGCGGTGTTCAGGATTGATTCCGTCGGCACGCTGACGACGCTTTACAGCTTCTGCTCCCTACCGAACTGTGCTGACGGCCAAGATCCCGAGGGAGGACTGATTCAGGCGAGCGACGGTAACTTCTATGGAACAACAGCAGGGGGCGGACAAAACAGCCAGGGAACCGTCTTCAAGATCACGCCGGGTGGCGACCTGACCACGCTCTACAGCTTTTGTGGAAAAAGCAAATGCGCCGATGGCATCGAGCCTTCCGCCGGTCTGATTCAAGCTACCGACGGGAATTTCTACGGGACAACTCAGTTTGGCGGTTTGGCGACCGCCTGCGGTTCCGGCTGCGGCACGGTCTTTGAGATTACACCAGAAGGCAGTTTGACCACACTTTACAGATTTTGTACCCAAGCGAATTGCGCCGACGGTGTCTACCCTATTGCAGGGCCGGTGCAAGCAACCAATGGGAACTTCTACGGGACGACTTCCCAAGGTGGGGTCAGTTTCAATTGCAGCGCCGGCTGCGGCACAGTTTTCGAAATCGCCCCAGGGGGTAATCTGACCACGCTGCACAGCTTCGTGGGCACAGACGGCAACTTACCTTTCGCGGGACTGATACAGTCCGCTGACGGGAACTTCTACGGAACGGCTTCCGCGGGCGGTGCCAACAACTACGGCACGGTTTTTGAAATCAGCCCAGCGGGAGCGCTAACAACGCTGCACGACTTCGATGGCGCCGATGGCGGCGGTCCTTACGCGGCACTCATACAGGCTACTAACAAGAGTTTCTACGGGACAACCTACCAAGGCGGCGCCAATAGCTATGGCACGGTCTTCAAAATCACGTCTGCCGGCGAGCTAACGACGCTGCACAGCTTCGATTTCACAGATGGCTCCTACCCCTCCGGCGGACTCTTGCAATCCACCAGCGGCGAATTTTACGGGACAACGAGTCAAGGCGGAGGAGACGGAGTTGGCACGATCTTTAGTCTGGCCGTCGGGCTTCGCCCGTTCGTGAAGACTGTGCCCACGGCTGGCCAGGTAGGGTCTGCCATTGTCATCTTGGGAACGAATCTAACGGACGCGACGGGCGTCAGCTTTAAGGGCAAAGCGGCAGCTTTCACCGTGGTCTCGAGTTCTGAAATCGCGACTACGGTTCCATCCGGCGCGAAAACAGGCTCCGTGACAGTGACCACCCCCGCCAGCACCCTCAAGAGCAATGTTCCTTTCCAGGTCGAGCCGTGATTGCCTATCTCGTCAGAGTCGGGTGTGGTCTATGACACAAGATGTCGTCCGGTTGCACCTGATTTCCCCTTATGATAACTTAGATAATTGTCCCAAGACTTCAAGAAGGGATTGGGAAGTATTGTGCCTGAGAGGGCGTGCTTCCACCTGCTGGCGTAGCTCAGTCGGTAGAGCATCTGATTTGTAATCAGAGGGTCGGGGGTTCAAATCCCTTCGCCAGCTCCAGAAACTAAAAGATTCCGGAAACAGAAGAGGTTTATGCGGTAACGCGCGCGAGCGGCGCAGATTCCAAAGCATTCCTTCAAGGTAATTTCCGGCGAGCGGTGGTCAGGCGGGAGTTCTCGCATTCAGTTTCCCGAGCTGAGAAATGCAGTGTCGAGGCGGTTTTTCGCGCAGGCGGGTTTTCGGATTTGCACAGGTGGGTGAGTGGTTAAAGCCAACAGACTGTAAATCTGTCCCTCTCAGGAGGTACGGAGGTTCGAATCCTCCCCTGTGCACCAGAAGTTAAGTAGCAGAACCTAAGCACGAGAAGTTAAGCACCAGAAGCTGGCAGAGCGGTGACCATCAAGAAGAAGTTCGTTTTGGCGCTGATCGCGTATGCGGGGCTGGGTGTTTTAGCCTGGACTACGCTGTCGGACGATCCGATTCGAATCGGCGATTGGAACGTGAAGCTGCGCAGCGGCACGCTCCTGGTTCTCGGATTGTTCGCTTTTCGAGCCGCCCTGTTTTTTTGGCGGACCCGGATCGAGCAAGATCGCGAGGAAGATCGGGAGAGCGCAAAGCCGGCGGAATGAGGTTGCAGTAGGAGCGGTAAGGCGGGCCGATGTAGCTCAGTTGGTAGAGCACTCCCTTGGTAAGGGAGAGGTCATCAGTTCAATCCTGATCATCGGCTCCAGAAAATCAGGCTGCGCGGGTTTTGAGGTTGGTTTTACTGAGAGCTGACAGCTGCTTTTGAGGGCGGGAGTAACTTGAGGCGTTTTGCGGGCGTGAGCGAAGCGGGAGCCCGCAGCCGAAATCCCGAGCGGTTTGTGCGAGGGATCTGTTTAGGTTTGAGGCTGAGCGGGAGTAACTCAGTGGTA
>PMSZ01000478.1 GCA_003168235.1 Acidobacteriaceae bacterium | reverse complement strand
CCGTCGTTGTCGTAATCGAACAAAGCCACGCCCGAGCCCATCGTCTCCAGAAGGTATTTCTTGCTGGTTGCAGAAGCTTGTTGGCGGAAGTGAATGCCGAGCTTTTCCGTGACATCGACGAAATGGCCAGGCGGCGGCGGGCTTGAGGTGTCGGGGGATTGAGCGGCGGAAACTCCGTGTCCTTGTAAAACGATCGCAAAGCTAAGCCCGACGAGCACGGCAATTCTGGACAACATGCGCCAGACATCTCCCAGGGGTGAGAATCGCAGCGGCAACGCCCAAAAGCAATCAATTAATGGATTAAATGACAGGCGGAAGCCTTCCCAGGCCAAAATACACACCGCTTGACTCAAAAAGAAACAAAGTTTGTATCGTTTATGGCATAAAAAGAAAGAAAAATGTTGACTATTGCTCAAGAGCGGCATTAGCATTCCGATGGTTCAGACACTCTTTATTTCTACGTGAACTTCACGGATCCGGGAGCCTCGCCATGACGCGAAATGTGCAGTTTTTGAAAATTAGTTGGCCCACACTCGCCTTGCATTTGATCGTCTTGCTGGTACTTCTCGGTTTCGGCTCGCTGCCGCTACTCGCCCAGTTCGATATCGGCACCATCACTGGGACCGTGACGGATCCTTCGGGCGCGGTTGTTCCCCATGCCGCCATCACGATCGTGAACACTGGGACGTCAATCCAGAGAACTTTGCAGGCCGACGGCAGCGGGAGGTTCGTTGCTTCTGCGGTGCCCTATGGAAACTACGTAGTCTCCGCGACGGCGACTGGGTTCAAGGGAGCGAAGAGCCAAACCATCGTGCTGAACGTCGGCGCCACGGTGAACGTGAATCTTTCGCTTCCATTGGCTTCCTCTCAGGAGAGTATCGAGGTCACGGGTACGCTCACCAGTGTTGACACCTCATCCAGCACAGCTGGAACAACTTTGGATACAAACCAGATCGCCAATCTCCCGATTAACGGAAGAGACGTCAGCGATTTCCTCGAGATTAGTCCCGGATCAGTCGGCTCTACAGGCTTTTTCCAGGGCAGCGTCAATGGACTGGACAACATTTTCACCGGACTGAATATCACCCTCGACGGCCAGAGTGCGATGCGCGGCGATATCAATGGCTTTTTGGATACCGAAGGTCAGGAAGGAGCGCGGATCACGCGCGCCAGCGTTGATAGTATCCAGGAAATTGACTACGCCAATAGCGGCTACACGGCGGAAACTGGCCATTCCCTCGGTCCGCAGATGAACATCATCACCAAGTCGGGAACGAATTCCTACCATGGCGAACTTTTTGAATTCTTCCGCAATGATGCTCTGGACGCGAAAGACTACTTTGCGACGGGGCCCGCGCCTTTGAGGCTCAATCAATTCGGCGGCAATTTGGGCGGTCCGATCGTCAAGGGGAAGCTCTTCTTTTTTGTGAACTACGAAGGTGATCGCACTCACGTCACCAACATCAACGCGCTGAACCATACCCTGAGCGCGGCCGCCCGAGCGCAATTCGTGCCCTCCATGCTGCCCGTATTGGCGCAGTTCGCGCCTCTGCCGGCTGGCTGTACCGCCATACCGGCGCCGGCACAGTGTGTGGGTAACCTGAACTTCCCAGACCCCAATCCAGCGTTGGGCTCGGACATGGTGTATGACCCAGTCGCTCTGCCCAATATTGTCAGCGAGAATACCGGTTCTGTGAAAATCGATTACAACCTCTCGCAAAAGGATCGCGTATTCTTCCGCTACAACATCAACGATTCCTTAACCAACTATACTTATGGCCCCAATGAGGGACAGGTGGCGCCTCAGTCATTGAGAACGCAGCTAGGAAAATTCGATGAGACCCACACCTTCAACTCGACGTTGCTGAACGAGTTCAGCGTGGCCTTCAACCGCTTTTATTCCAACACGAATTCGGATACCCCTCAACCACTCGCTGGGTTTGCCGGATTCTTCACGGATCTTGGCTCGCTTCCCGGACCAAATACCTTCAATCAGATCACCCCGTTTACTGACATCGAGGTTTTTGACAATGTGTCCAAGACCATCGGGAGACACACCCTGAATTTCGGCACGCAGATTCGCGTCAATCGGAATAACGAGTGGCTGCGGCCGCAACAAACCTACGACTACGGCAGCATCAGCGACCTTGTAAACAATAGCGTTTTCGTTCTGGCAAAAAACGGATACCCGAACTTCGTCGGCAACCGCAATACCAATTGGGATTTCTACTTGCAAGATGATTGGAAAGCGACCAGGACTCTTACCCTGAATCTTGGATTGCGATACGACTACAACACGACCTGGGCCACCGGTCCTGGCCAGGGACAGAATTTCGATGTGGCCACGCAGTCGCTTCTGCCGCTCAACCAGCCCGCCTACACTGCGCCGAAAGGTGACATAGCACCTCGCGTCGGTTTCGCCTGGGACCCCTTCGGCAAAGGTAAAACCGTCATTCACGGATACGCCGGAGTCTTCTACAATCCGATGCACTTTAACTTTGTCACCACCACCAACGTACCCGCGCTTTCCAGTTACAGCGTCAACGTCTTCCAGGCGATTTTTGCTGACCCGCCATTTTCGATCAATTATCCTTCCCCCAATCCTCCGCTGATCGCCGGCACACAAAACGTAAGTGCATTTCCTCGAAATCCCAAAGACCAGGTCTCCAACAACTGGTTGTTCGGCATCGAGCAGGAAGTTGCGCGTAACACGATTCTGACCGTGAATTACGTGGCCAATAACACGCACCACATGCAGGCTGGCGTCGATTTCTACCCTCTTAACGCTAACCCAGCCAACGTCTTCACCGACGCTCGTCCGCTTTCGGGTTTTGCGAATGAAAACATCGATGCTGACGGCCTCGGTTCGAATTACAACTCCCTGCAAGTAAAACTGCGGCGGAGCGTGGGGAACCTTACCTTCGAAACGAACTTTACCTGGTCCCACGAATTCGACGATATGGTCAACGTCTTTAGCCCCGGTTTCGAGAGTCCGATGAATCCCAAGATCGATCATGGCAGCGGAGACTGGGACGTACGCCGCAATCTGACCGGCAGCGTGGTTTACGGTCTGCCGGATTTAAAAGGCTCCAGTTCCTGGGTTCGCGGAGTGCTGGGCGGATGGAAAACTTCGGGTATTCTACAAACCCGTTCAGGACTGCCCACTAATGTCACACTCGTGGGCGGGTTTTTTGGCAATCCCGTGCGGCCGGACTACGTGCCGGGTCAGCCGTTATGGCTTCCGAATCATAGTTGGCCAAATTCCAGCTACAACATCAATGCCTTCGAAGTCGAACCAACCTACGAAGGCACTCCGGGTGTCACACTCGGAAACGTCGGGCGCAACTCTCTGCGAGGGCCAGGCTACTTCCAGTTCGACCTCTCTGGAATGAAGAACTTTCCGATTACTAACTGGCTGACGATGCAATTCCGGGCGGATATTTTCAACCTCTTTAACCACCCGAATTTCGAGAACCCCGGTGGAGGGATATGCAACTCTGTCCAAAGCGTCACCGCAACCACGCCGGCGGAATGCACGATAGTCAACGGGGCACCATCGATTAACTCTGATTTTGGGGTCACTGGCCAAACTATCGCCGACGCGGACTCGACTCAGATCGGCGGCGGCACCAACCGGCAGGCACAATTCTCCCTGAAATTTATTTTCTAATTCGCGCCCATCGTCATGCAGCGGCAACAATCGATCGTTGCCGCTTTATTTTTGGAAGGACACAAGTTCGAGGTTAAATGTCGAAGCCATACATCTCGAACTACGATAAATATCCCGTCGTTCCTGTCTCCGCCTCGCGCGCTGACTGCGAGACAGGCTGGCCGGCGATTGCCCGGCGCTTGAAATCCAGCATCCCGTCGGGTCGTTTCGTGATTTGCGTCGAGTGTTATCCCGGCTGCTTCGAAAAGGAAATTGAAAAGCAGTTGGTCGACGCGCTCAAGCCGCAGACGGTGTTGCGCGCCGAAGAATGTTACTTGCCCGAAGCCGCCATTGAATCACTCTGCGCGCGCGATCTGGGCGACGATCCGGTCTTTGCCTTTATGGGCAAGTACGAGCTCCACGAATTCCTCGACGAACGAAAAGACGAGGGCGAACTCGCAAAACAAAGAACTCGTTTAGCCCAGGCATGGGGCCTCACGCTCGTAATCGGCACGGGCGCAACTCTTGTCGCCGAGCAGTGGGACCTGCTCATTTACTGCGACATGGCAAGGTGGGAGATCCAGCAGCGCCAGCGGGCTGACGAAGTTTCGAACCTCGGTTTGCAGAATTCCACGGAACGCCCGCAGGCAAAGTACAAGCGCGCATATTTTGTCGACTGGCGCGTCGCCGACCGTTTGAAGAAAACACTGATTTCAAGAATCGATTTTCTGCTCGATACCAATCAGCGCGACCTCCCCAAGATGATCACCGGCGCGCAGCATCTGCAAGGTTTGAAGATTGCGGCCCATCGGCCTTTTCGCGTGGTGCCTTTATTCGATCCTGGACCATGGGGCGGACAGTGGATGAAAGAGGTTTGCGACCTTCCACGCGATGCGGAGAACTACGCGTGGTGTTTCGATTGTGTGCCCGAAGAGAACAGCCTGCTGCTCGGCTTTGGCGACGTAAAAGTGGAGATTCCGTCGATAAACCTCGTCTTCCAGCATCCCCATGAACTCCTCGGCGAGGCGGTGCATGCGCGTTTTGGAACCGAGTTTCCCATCCGCTTCGATTTTCTCGACACCATGGATGGCGGCAATCTTTCTTTTCAGGTGCATCCGCTGACCGAATACATTCAGCAACAGTTTGGAATGAACTACACGCAGGATGAGAGCTACTACATGCTCGATGCGGGCGACGGAGGCTGTGTGTTTCTCGGAGTGAAAGAGAACATCGACGCCAACCAGATGATGGCCGACCTGGTCGAGGCGCAAGAGGGCACGATTCAATTTGACGCCGACAAGTACGTCAACCGGTTTCCCGCCAAGAAGCACGACCACTTCCTGATTCCCGCCGGAACGCCGCACTGCTCGGGCAAGAACAGTATGGTGCTTGAAATCAGCGCGACTCCCTACATCTTTACCTTCAAAATGTGGGACTGGGGCCGCCTTGGCCTGGACGGCACTCCACGCCCGATCCATCTGCAACATGGGTTTCGAAATATTCAGTGGGACCGGACGACCCCTTGGGTCGAAAAAAATCTTGTCAACGCTATTGAAACGGTCGACCAAGGCCCCGGATGGCAGGAAGAGCGCACCGGACTTCACGAACGTGAATTTATCGAGACTCGCCGGCATTGGTTTACCGGACCCGTGCAGCATTCTACGAATGGCGGCGTGAATGTCCTGAACCTGTGTGAAGGACGCGAAGCCGTGGTTGAGAGCCCGGCTGGGAAGTTTCCGCCGCTCATTGTCCACTACGCGGAAACCTTTATTATTCCCGCTGCGGTGGGCGACTATGTGATTCGGCCCCACGGTGAGTCCGCAGGGCAGCGGTGCGCGACGATCAAGGCTTATGTCCGCACGAACGCGTAACACGAGTTCTTGTTCTTACCGGTGCTAACGCCTCATGAAATCAGCGCTCGCTTTCTATCTCATTCTTCTGCTGTGTGCATTGTGTTCCTCCCCGGCTTTTTCTCAAGACAGAATTACAGTACTTTCCGACACGGCACGCTGGGCTTCCACGGTCGCTGAGCAATATTGGATTCAACCTGACATCACGTATGGAGTGGCGAATAATTACACGCTGAAACTCGACGTGTGGCAGCGAAAGGATGCCAAAACGGCTGCTCCGACTTTGATCTATTACCACGGAGGTGGCTGGGTTTTCGGCGATCGCACTGGAGCTACTCTTCTCTTTCTGCCGTATCTGGAGATGGGTTGGAATGTGATTAACGTTGAATATCGCATGGCCAGCGTTTCGCTCGCTCCCGCTGCCGTCGAGGACTGCCGCTGCGCTCTTCGCTGGGCCATCAGGAACGCAAAACAGTACAACATCGACACCGATCGAATCGTCTTGACGGGCCACTCTGCAGGCGGACACTTGTCCTTGATCACTGGGATGCTGGCCGACGGAACTGACCTGGATAACAATTGTCACGGCAAGGAAAAATTAAAAGTGGCAGCGATCGTCAACTGGTACGGCATCAGCGACGTAGCCGACCTGATTCAAAGTCCCAACCTCAGGGACTATGCGGTAATGTGGATGGGCAGTCAACCGGATCAACTCGCAATAGCAAAGCGCGTCTCGCCGCTTACCTACGTTCGCGCCGGGTTACCCCCGATCATCAGTATTCACGGAGATGCGGATCCCGTTGTCCCCTACGAAGACTCGGTGCGACTGCATCATGCGCTCACCGTGGCAGGTGTCCCCAACGAACTCGTGACGATTAAAGGTGGCGGCCACGGAGAATTTAAAGAAGCAGAACTTGAAGATGCATATGAGAAGATCCGCGCATTCTTGCGCGCTCATGGTCTACAGTAGCGGACTAACATCGTTGATTCCGACATTTGAGTCTGATTTCTTCATTGCCGTCACCTCGCACGACAAGACTGTCACCGAATCGCCGAACATCCTTGATTTGCGTCCACTGCGGCGGCGTCGGATGGAGGAATAGGTCATACTGCGTTTGCATGCGCGAATCTCCGGGGATGGAGGTCAGCACGGGCGTATCAAACAAACTGCGCATCTTGCGCGCGCGATCGAGCCCCAACGGCATAGGGCTGGTGCCGAACTCCACCCCGCGAACTCTGGTTCTTCCATTCCACGGAGCAGATTTGCGGGCGCGGTTTTCCTCCCACAGCGCAATCCAGGGAAAAATCCGGCGATCAAAAGAGTATCCCGCGACCAGTTCGTGCCGCCGGTTGTGCACGGCGACAAAAGCATCCTCGCGATCGGCATCAGTGAGTAATGCGGCCACGAAGCCGGTTCCATCTCGTACAAATGGCTGGGAGAGATCGATTGGCTTACCGTCAGTCGATTGCGCATACAGCCAGCGGAACTCAGCGTCATTGCAGAGAATCTCGTGGCCCTCATATCCAGCGGGCCAGGTGAGGCCGCGAGTTCCAGATATAAACAAGGTGGCGTCGCCGCTTGCGAAGAAGGGCTCACCGAAAGCCGCATGCTCCACCCACTGAAATTCGATTTCGGCACGGCTGAGGTTGGTGACAATTTCCGTGATGCAAACGGTGAAAGCGTCAGCCGACAGAAAAATCTCACGTCGAAAATGCAGTCGATAGACAGGAAGCGCAACGTCCATCACCAGCGTCGCTGAATCCTCATCTGCAACCGCAGAAACCACATTCCATTCCATGCTGGCGGCTTCGCCGTGCAGGGCAAGCCCTTGCGTAGTCTCGGCCGGTGACGGCATACCGAAGTAGCCGAGCGCCAGTGCGTGTCCGGTGTAGCCGCTCAGGAATCTGCCAGCGGCGCCATCCCCGTAGAGTGCGGCGTGTTCGCGCGAAGAAAAGTTTTGTGGTTCGATCGTCGGCCAGGGACACTCCCAGAGAACATTCATCGGAGCGCCGCAGAGACGAAAATCCGCGATGTGCCCACCGCCCAGCAGCGCCGTGACCTCGATCCGACCATTCGAAAGACGGTACGCGCGACGCTTCTTCCACTGAACGGCATCGGCGACGCAGCGCGACATTCAGATGCCGAGGCCTCCGTCAATTGCAAAGGCGACTCCGGTAACAAATTCCGATGCGGGTGAAACCAGATAAAGTGCAGCCTGTGCAATCTCTTCGGCAGTCCCGAATCTCCCCATCGGCTGGCGCGCAATGAAGTTTTTGCGGGCTTCGGCAGGATCGGGAAATGCCGCGAGCCGCTGCGCCAGTGACGGCGTGTCGACCGTCCCTGGGCACAGGCAGTTGACACGGATATTGTCGCGGACACAGTCAAGCGCCATCGACTTAGTAAGTCCAACCACCGCCGCTTTCGTTGCCGTATAACATGCGCGATCCACGACCGCGCGCAAAGCTGTTGCGGAAGCGGTATTCAGGATCACTCCTCCGCCCTGTGCCCTGAATTTCGGAATGACCTCATGGCAGAACAGATACAGGCTCTTTACATTGATCGCCATGGCGCGGTCCCATTGTTCTTCGCTGATGGTCTCGACCTTGCCGGCCGGAACAATGCCTGCGTTATTGAAAAGAATGTCAACGCGCCCGAATTTCTCTGTTGCTGAACGGATCGCATTCTGCACATGATCCCGTTTACTGACGTCGGCGGTGACGGCGAGGCAAGCGCCGCCTGCTTTCTGGATCTGATCCGAAACCTGATCCAGCCGTTCGCGGTCGATGTCAACCGCGACGATCTTCGCTCCCTCCCGCGCGAACAATGCAGCCGAGGCAGCGCCGATTCCCGCAGCCGCGCCGGTAATGATGGCCGTCTTTCCCTCGAGCTTCATTTGCGGGTCGCGGCTCCCGTGCCGCCTTCCTGAAAGCCCATACCGCCGGCAGGCACAAGCATGCCCCCATCCACGATTAAAGCCGCCCCAGTAATAAAGGATGCCATTGGCGACGCGAGATAGACGATCGCGTCGGCGACTTCTTCCGATTTGCCGACACGGCCCAACGGGTGCATGCGATTGCAGGTCTCCATCACCTTCTCGGGATCGTCCGCCAAACTGGCCGCCCAGCGGAGCATGGGAGTGTCGATCGCGCCCGGACAGACGCAATTCACGCGGATTCCTTTCTGCGCATAATCGAGCGACATGGCCCGAGTCAGCCCTAGCAGGCCGTGCTTCGAAGCAACATACGCAATCGAGTTACTGATTGCCGTCATGCTTTGCACCGAGCCAACAATCACGATGGCGCCCCCGCCGCGTCCAAGCATGTGCGCCACGGCAAACTTCGAGGCCAGAAAACATCCTTTAAGGTTGATTCCCATCAACCTGTCCCACTCTTCCTCAGTAGTGGTTTGCGCGTCACCGTAAAGTTGAATGCCAGCGTTGCTGACCAAAACGTCGATGCCGCCATACTTTTTGGCGGCAGCGTCAACGGCTTGCGAGACCTCAGCGCTGATACTGACATTGCAGGGAAAAAAATCGCAGGTTGCCCCGCTCTTCGCGATAGAGGCGGCAGTTTTTTCCCCGGCGCTGCGGTCGACGTCGAAAATCGCGACCGCCGCTCCGAGCGCGGCCAGTTTTCGCGCCGTAGCTTCTCCGATGCCCTTGGCGCCCCCGGTAACGATGGCGGCTCTGCCTGTGAAATCAATATTCATTTAGCGTCGCCCGCCGTCGTGTATGGGCGAATATGCGGTGCTGTGCGAAGTCTGAGCGTAACCACCTGAAATGGTTTGATCGGAACACTGAGATCACCACTCTCGGTTTTGATTTCGGATTGATTCTCCTCCAGTAAATCGCACAGCCACGCCTGTTCAAACGTCAGGAACTGGCTGTGAATCCTGACCTCCGATGCTGCGCCCATCATGTCTTGTAGGCGCAGGATGGTTCCATCGCCATCCTCCGCGCGTTTCCACGTCAGCAATGTTACGCCCGGATTTGCAACTTCCAACAAGCTCGCTTGTCGATTGGGCAGTGAAGACGCATCCTCTGAAGCCGCAAGATCGTCGTGTTCGAGAGGAGTTAACGCTTCCAATCCGAACCGCGTTAGCGACTGAGGATTAAACTGCGAGTCGCTGGTGATGGCGTATCGAAATGTGAAATCGCCGCCCTGCCACGCAGGAAAGTTTGTTCCCCAATAGTTATTCATAAGCCAGGAAAAGATCGCGCTGCTCGCTGGTTTAAATTCAGCGGGCCACTTGCCATGAACGATGTCTCCGAAGGCCACCAGAGGGGCGTCCAGCGGAACGATCGCCGCGGTCAGCTGGGGATTGTAAACCGAGGCCCAGGTCGTGGGTAGGTACCATTCGCGACTTCCTCCGGCGAGCTCGTCTTTCGCCGGGTTGACCCACCCCGTCTGAGAGCCATAGGTGAACTTCGGATTGGCAACCGAAAAGGGAAACGCCACGTACGCCGATTCTCTCGTGAGTACGCGCTCCTTATGCAAACGATACGTAATCAGAATAGCTTTTTCGGAGTCAGGCATCAGGATCTCGGTCTGAATCGATGGCGTGTTCGGTGCTGATGAACTCATCGTCGCGACAATCCCGATCGAAGTTTTCTTCGCGGAGAGCAGTGCTCCTGAACTCGCCCCATGAACAGTCAACGACGGGGGTTTCAGTTCAGCTCCAAACCGGTACAGCGAGTTTTCAGGATAGCTGTCGCCGCCAGTCACGTAAAGATATTGGCCAAATTTGTAAGGACTCGCCGAATCGACCAGTTCGCGTCCCAGTTGCTTGTCAAAAACACCCGCAATCGAGCCGGATAACGGGTCTAGCATAATTCGATAGAACTGGTTCTCGATGACGTTCCCGCGAATTTCCGCTGAAGCACCAGATGAAGCACCAGACGGCCGAACAGATTCTTTCGCGATTGGCTTGATGGTGTACAGCTTGTATCCCACGGCGGGCACACCAGTTGCCAGGAAGCGAACGCGAACATTGCCTGGGCCGAATCCTGGCAGTGCAATGCCTTTACCTTTCCACAGTATTTCCACTGGAATCTCAGCGCCGGTTGAGGGATCGACGAGCGTAGTCCCCTCCGGTAAGTCAGTCTCTACGATGCCGCTGCGTGGCCAGTTCAGAGAATTAAACACGGCCACGGAATTGTCTTTGCTTTTTACGAGCGCCTCCAGTTGTGCCCACTCGCGCTGAATCGATTCGCTGATATCGTCGCGCGCCCGCGCCCC
>PMSZ01000233.1 GCA_003168235.1 Acidobacteriaceae bacterium | reverse complement strand
CGGGGCCGATGCTGGGGATTCTGAACAAGATGGGAATGCCGCTGTATCAGATGGTGCCGCCGACGGGGTATTCGATGACGGCGTCAACGTGGATGAATTCGGAGGCTCTGATTGACCGGATGAATTTCGCGCTCGCGCTGAGCGATGGGAAAGTTGGCGGGACGAATTTCGATGCGGGCCGGCTGCTGGCGCTGGGAACGCTGACCAGTCGCGGATTTCCGCGGCCGAATCCGGCGGATTCCGATGCGGGTCGCGGGCAGGAGACGGCTTTGCTGCTGATCGAGAATGCTCTGCTGAATGGCGAGGTTTCGGCGAACACGCAGAAGGCGATCCGCCGGCAATTGGACGATCCGCAGGTGGCGGCGCATGCGCTGGATGATCCGAAGCGCACGCTGAATACGATGACGGCGCTGGTGATTGGATCGCCGGAGTTTCAGCACCGGTAGTGCGACTCCAGAAGACAAAAGGCCGGGCGACTGGCCCGGCGCTTCGTGCTGAGAAACTGTCGATCACGTATCGGGCGATCAGTTTCCCATTAACCTCGTTCAACTAACTACGTTTCGATCCCGTTATGAACCTTTACATCACCAGAGCCAAGCCTTCGAGCTCGCGCTCGAGGACGGGCAGCGAGCAACCGGCCATTTCGACGCGTCCGGCGGCATCGATAGCGGCGGCCTGGGAAACGCCATAGCCGCGGCCGGCGAGGAAAACCTGCAACAGTTCTGCTGCTTCGCGGGAGTCGACCATGCCACCCTGGATCAGGTCGTTGCGCAAGGCGGCTAGCTCGGTCACCGTGAATCGTTCTTTCATTGCTATTCTCACCTTCCGACCCTCCCTCCGTTGCCTGTTAGATTCATCGGCAACTGCTTTCGTTACAGCAATTGAAATGCCGTAACTTTGGTACACCTTCCAGTACGGCTAAACGCCGCGTCCGGATGTTAGAACCCAATATCTTGCAAAAGGTTGCGGAGAAATGCCGGGCGGAGCTGGCGAATGGTGACCGAGGGCTGGCGTGGGGGGAACGACACTAAGTGTCGCTTGGGAACGACAGAAAGCCGGAATTTGCCGCGCGCGGGTTGGCGGGCTGCTGGGTGACTAGGCCGGGTCGATTTTGGCAGCGTCGATCAGCATGATGGGAATGTCATCCTGAACGGGGTAGACACGGCGGCACTGGGGGCATTTGAGGCTGGTGCCGTCCGCGCTCAGAGCGACCGATTTTTTGCATTCGGGGCAGACAAGGATGTCGAGAAGATCGGGCGAAATCATGACGGGATTTATTGTACAGGCACGAGGCGGTCCCGGTTGGCCGGGTCGCTCATGCGATAGAATCGGCTTTCTGTTTAGCTGATTTTGATGCGAGGTGTGATGGCAGCCAGGATTCTCGACGGGACGAAAATTGCGGGCGAAATTCGTGCAGAGGTCGCCGCGCAGGTGAAGACGCTGGTGGCGTCCGGCGTGCGGCCGGGGCTGGCAGTGGTGCTGGTGGGACATAATCCGGCATCGGAGGTGTACGTCCGCGGCAAAGTGAAGAGTTCCGAGGAAGTGGGGCTTTATAGCGAGCAGTACACGCCGAACGAGAACGCGACGACCGAAGAGTTGCTGGCGTTGATTGGCGATTTGAATCGGCGGGATGAGATCGACGGAATTCTGGTGCAGCTACCCTTGCCGGCGCAGGTGGATGCGAAGAAGGTTCTGCTGGCGGTCGATCCGGCGAAAGATGTGGACGGGTTTCATCCGATGAATGTGGGGTATCTTTCGACGCAGCGTCCGGGACTGGTGCCTTGCACGCCAGCCGGGGTGATGGAGATTTTACGGCGTAGCGGGATTCCGGTGACGGGGCAGGAAGCGGTGGTGGTGGGACGCAGCGACATTGTGGGCAAGCCGGTGGCGATGCTACTTCTGAATCAAAATGCCACGGTAACGGTCTGCCATTCGAAAACGCGCGATCTGCCGGGAGTTTGCCGGCGCGCCGATATTCTNNGGAGTTCGAGCGATTGTTCCTGGGAAATAAGAAACGCGAAGAAGCATTTGCTGCCAAAGGCGCGACGCTGGTCGGTGATGTTCATCCGGAAGTTGCGGAAGTTGCAGGAGCGATAACTCCGGTGCCGGGAGGGGTGGGCCCGCTGACCATCGCGATGCTCATGGCGAACACGGTGAAGGCGGCGCGGCTGCGGCGCGGGATGGCGTAGCGGGGCAGACGTTCGGGATGGCACAAGCGGAGAGGCTGCGGGCCGTCTTTTACGGAAGCTGGGGTAGGACTTCTTGCTGAAAATTGGACTCACGGGCGGCATTGCCAGCGGCAAATCGGCCGTTGGGCAGATGTTCGTCAAGCTGGGAGCGCGGCTGCTGCAGGCCGATGCGGTTGCGCACACCCTGATGCTGCCGGGCGCTCCGGTCTATGAGCAAGTGGTGCGGCGGTTTGGGCGCGGGATATTGAAGGCGGACGGAAGCATCGACCGCTCGCGTCTGGCCGACGCGGCCTTTGGCCGAGGTGGCGCTCCTCCGCGAGTGAAGGAGTTGAATGAAATCGTCCATCCGGCGGTGATGGAGTACGAAAATCACTGGATGGAGGAGATCGGATGGAGCGATGCGAAGGCGATCGCCATTGTGGAAGCGGCCCTTCTATTGGAAGCGGGTGGCACCGGACGTTTCGACCGTCTGATCGTCGTGACGTGCAGCCCGGAGCAACGCATTCGGCGGTTTGCGCAGCGGCTGGGGATTTCGGAAGATGCGGCGCGGGCGGAAGTGACGCGGCGCATGGCGGCGCAACTCTCGGACGAGGAAAAGATTAAAGCTGCCGATTTTGTGATCGATAATTCGGGATCACTGGAAGAAACCGAGCAGCAGGTGCAGTCTGTTTTCGCCGTGCTGCCGACAGCTCACTGACAACCGGCAAACTCCTATCCCTGTTTGCGGTTCGGCATGATCAGCCATTGCAGCACTGAACTGACGATGCTTAGCGCGATGGCTCCGATGAACGCCGCCACGAAGTTGCGGACATAGAATCCACGCACGAATGCCGCGGCCAGCTCCAGCATGATCGCGTTGATCACGAACCAGAAAAGGCCGAGGGTTAGGATCGTCAGCGGGAAGGTCAGAATTTTCAGGATCAGGCCGATGGTCGCGTTGACCAGGCCGATG
>PMSZ01000155.1 GCA_003168235.1 Acidobacteriaceae bacterium | reverse complement strand
CTGGGCCCTTTTCCCGGGTTGCTGCGCAAAGCAAAAACTCGTGGGTCCGCAATGGTGAAAACAGGCGCTTTCACTCCAGAAGCGGCTATCCGGAGTTTGGAGACCAGCCTGCGAGAACTGGGAACGGATTATGTCGATTTTTTTCTTCTGCACGAAGGCACCATCGCTGACGCCAGCAGTGAACGTCTCGTTGAAGCGCTGTTGCGTCAGGTCGAGCGAGGTAAGATCCGGCATGTTGGCGTAGGGTCCGCATTCCGCAAGCTTCAGGGTGACGCGGATTTGTTGCCTGCAATGTACGAGGTTCTACAGTTCAATGACAATGCGATCGACCGGAGTGTGCGGAAGTTATCTCACCGCGACCGCCGCTTTGTGATTACCCACAGCATCTTCGTTCCCCTTGAAACTCTTCGTCAGGGAGTGAATGAACACCCGCAGATAGCCCGAGAACACTCTCTCCGCATGAATATCGACCTCACCGAACCATCGGCGATCAGTTCTCTTCTGCTGCAATTTGCTCTTTGGAGTAATGCAAACGGCATTGTCCTTTTTTCCAGCACAGATTCCCGCCACATTGATGCGAATGTCCTGCAGACTGATTCAGACCCCTATGATGACCTCGCGATACAACGATTCGACGTATTTGTAGACCAACTCCTGGCTGTGATGGTCCCGAGTTCGCGCTTTACGGAGCGAACCAGTACCGTGAGTGGCCCCGCCTGATTCCGCATAATCCCCACATGATTATCGATCTCGAGACAATCAGCGGCAACCTGGAACTGGTCTCTGACCTATGCATCGTCGGCTCTGGAGCAGCCGGTCTTGCGATCGCCACCGAAATGATTCAGACGCGAATGAGCGTGGTTTTGGTCGAGAGCGGAGGCCGGGAACCTGAACCCCCAACCCAAGCGCTTTATGACGTGGCGATCAGCGGATTGCCCCATCCTGGTTCCACCCAGGGAAGGTTTCGCATTTTAGGTGGATCGACCACGAGGTGGGGAGGCCAGACCCTGCCGTTAATGCCCTCCGACTTTGAGAAGCGCGAATGGGTTCCCCATAGCGGCTGGCCGATTGCGTTCGAAGAATTGAGACAATACTACGAACGCGCATGCCGGTTCTTGCTCTTGGATCACCTGAATTTCGACACGGATCTTTTCGCCTACTTGCGAACTCGCCCACCCTCATTTGATCGAGAACAGTTGTGGTACCACTTTTCAAAATGGAGCCCAAAGCCGAATTTACGGGAGCACTATCTGCCCGACATTCGCACCTCGAATACCTGCACTCTCTTGCTCCATGCCAATGTAACTGAAGTCCAACTGGAGGAGCACCAAAACCGTGTTGCCAGCATTCAAGTGCGCTCGCTGAAGGGACACCGGGCGACGTTGCGAGCGCAAGCCTTTGTTTTGTGCGTTGGCGGTATCGAAACCGCCCGGCTACTTTTGGCCAATAACAAACAAGCAATGACGGGTATCGGCAACGAGCGCGGCTTGGTCGGACGATTCTTTCAGGATCATCCCAGCGCGTTTGTTGGCTGGCTGAATTCTTCGGATCAGGCAAGAACGCAGCGGCTGTTCAATGTTTTTCACAAGCGCGGAGTGAAATACTCAGTGCGATGCACGGCCACTCCAAAGTGGCAACGCAAGCATAAGACGCTCAACGTCTCCATGGGCGCAACTTTTGATCAGGCTGACTCGACCCTGCAGGATGCGAAAGACGTCTATGTCGCTATACGTCAGGGAAAGTTCCATCCAGAATTACTGGCAAAATTCTTGAGGGCCATGCGGCATCCAATATCGGTGCTGCTCCCCGCATATTACTTCGCCCTGCGGAGGAGGAGCTTCGCTCCCGGCGCTCGTATCAGAATCGGACTAACCTCTGAGCAGGAACCCAACCCGGACAGCCGGATACTTCTCTCAGAAACGACCGACGCACTCGGAATGCCACGCGCCGACGTATGCTGGAGATTAACCGACCTGACCCTTCACACGATCCGGCAATTCGCGCGGACATTGTCCGAAGAATTCCGGCAGGCCGGTATCGGGGAAATAGCCTTGGAGCCCTGGGTGCTGGAGGATTCCTCAGAATGGACGAATCACGTGACCGATCAGTATCATCACATCGGAACTGCGCGAATGCATGATTCTCCGAGCTACGGAGTGGTAGATCGGAATTGCCAGGTGCACGGCGTGTCAAATCTTTTCATCGGCAGCAGTGCGGTGTTTCCAACCAGCGGGCACTCCAACCCAACCCTTACCATAATCGCCTTGTGCATCAGACTTGCCGATCGGTTACGAAAGCGCCTTGAGGGTTAGATTGCTGTGAACGAATATCCGCTCACACTGCATTGATTTTCAGCGGCTCTCTGGCCCCTCGAGAGGGAATTCCAGTTTGGCTGGAGACCGTGCCGCAAGGGAACCTTTGGCGGCGCATGGCGCAAAATCCTGGAGCCGTTGCTCGGCGACAGGATTTGCCGGCTCACGGAGAAGATGCAGTGACTAATTGCGGGTAGGACCGCGAATCGTGGATGGAGATTTCGGTACTTTGCCGCCAAGTGCTTAAGATGTGGTGGCCAGGGACGGAGTNNACCACCTGAGCTACCTGGCCACTTCGTGCCCGCGCATCTATCCGCAAATCGGCTTGCGGCCAACTCTGGCCGGGCCGGTCGTTCTCCAATGCTTGCGTTCTCACCAGGCAGGATGCCGCGAAGCAAAACAGTCGATGCGCTGGGACCGTGCGGAACTTCCAGATTATAGCAACTTGGTGCTAATCCTCAAAATTGAGGATGGCGGATTTTCTTCAGCGTTCTTGCGATCCTAAATTTCTTTCCTTACCGCTTTTTCTCACGGACCAATGCTGCCATTTATGATCGCCAGCGCGCAGCGATTGCCGCCGAACCAATACGGAATCTCGCGGTAATCGCTGGCGTCGAACATGGCCAGGTCCGCGTCTTTACCGGCCTCGACGCTGCCCTTGCGGTCGGCTACGCGGAGCGCCCACGCTCCATTAATCGTTGCCGCTGCGATCGCTTCCGCCGGCGACATCTTCAGGTGTGTGCATGCCAGCGACATCGCCATCGCCATGTTGAGCGTCGGCGAAGATCCGGGATTGTAATCCGTGGCCAGCGCGACCGCCACGCCGGATTCAATCAACCGACGCGCATCGGGATATCTCGACAGGCCAAGAAAATAATTGGCGCCCGGCACCAGCGTTGCCACCGTATTACTTCCGGCAAGCGCCGGCAGATCGGCTTCGTTCACGTAATCCATGTGGTCGAGAGACGCTGGATGGAAGCGCAGCAGCGGTCCGAGTCGTGTTTCGCTGAGTTGCCCCACATGCGCGCGAACGGCGAGTCGGTGTTCTGTCGCAGCTGCGAAAATCCGCGCCGTCTCATCAGCACTAAAAGCTGCGCGCTCGCAAAACACGTCGACGAACTGGGCCAATTTACGTTTGGCAACCGCCGGAATCATCTGGTTGCAAACCAGATCAACATATTCCTGCGAACGTTCCTGGGAATGCACGCGATATTCCGGCGGGACCACGTGCGCTCCAAGAAAAGTTGGCACCACGGTGCCCGGCCACAGGCGCGCGGCC
>PMSZ01000256.1 GCA_003168235.1 Acidobacteriaceae bacterium | reverse complement strand
TATCCCGGCACCGGAACTGTCAGAGTCTTGCTACTCGGAAGGTTAATGCGCCGCGCCCGATCAGCAGCCCGAACAACGGCCCGATCAGCAACCCGACCGACGACAAACGCACCCAACAACGCAGAGACAGCAAGAAGCAAAACAACCGCGGCCTTTTTCACGATCCATGCCTCGGAAGTTTTGTACCATCCGAGTCATCCGCCACGCAAACTGCTCCCGCGCCATCATCGAATGACAATGCTCCAGGTCCGCGCCGCTTCAGCGAAGCCCGAGCAGAACCGCGACGTACTGGCGCACCTTATTGACCAGCGGAGCTTCAGCCTTGGAATGAAATTTCGCTTTGCGTCCTGCCCAATCCATACTCTTCAACTGATCTACCAGCACCGCGCCCTCTACCTCACCAACCGTTATCGGCAACGCGAACGGATAAGGTTTGCGCTTGCTTGTGAGCGGACAAACTATCGCCAACCCGCTCGCGCGATTGTAGCGCTGATCGGTAAGCACCAGCGCGGGACGCCGCTTCGCCTGTTCACGGCCCACTTGCGGATCGAATTCCATCATCACAATGTCCCCGGCCTCAGGGACGTACGCCGTCACCATTCAACAATTTCCCTCCCTACCTCCGCACCGGCCGATATCTCGGAATAGCGGTTCTCGGCAGTGATCTGGGAAACAAGCTGCGTCAAAGTCGGGACCTTCGTTGCCCGCCGCAGTTCCACCCGGCCTTCGACCGCTTCAATCTCCAGCGAATCGCCCTCCCGCAGTTTGGCTTCCTCAACCGCCGCCTTCGGAATCCTCACCGCCAGGCTATTGCCCCACTTGACCATCTGTGTCTTCATAGCTCCGCCTCGTATACATAGTATAGCCCATGGTATCTACATTGTCGATACGCGCGAGCGCGAAACATTGCCTGACTGTGATCGCCGGCTTCACCCGCCGCGGAATAATGCCGGAATCGGCAGAACGACGCCGGGAGTTGGCGCGAACGGGAAGGGCACGAGTTCCACTCGTGCCGCCAATCGCTGCAAATCTGTCCGCGCTTCAGCGCCTGAGGTTGCCGCTCTCGTGGGCTTGACGGCTTTTTCCGCAGCGTTTTTTAGCTGCCGACGCCCTACCGCCCCGGCGTAAACACCGCAAACACCGCGCCCTGCGGATCGGCCATAATCGCCATCCGCCCCACTCCCTCCACCGTCATCGGAGGAACATAGAGATTCGCCCCCATGCCCTTGGCCTTACTGGCCGACGCATCCACGTCAACGACCAAAAAGTAAGCCAACCAGTGCGGCGGAGTTCCCGGCTGCCGATAAGCTGCCGGCGGAATGCCTCCAATGAATGTTTCGCCGTTCTTGATGTGCAGGTACCCAGACTTGTCCTTCGGATCGGCCGAGATCTCCCACCCGAAAAATCCCGCGTAAAAATCCGAGGCGCGCTTCACGTCCGGCGTACTCAAATCCGCCCAGCACAGCGAGCCATGCACCGCCGCGATCCCGATCCCGGTATTTCTTTTTGCCTGCCACGGGCAAAACACCGCACCCGTCGGATCCTGAATCACCGCCATGCGTCCCGCATCCATCACATCAAACGCCGGAGCCAGCGCCGTGCCGCCAAGCTGCTGCGCCTTTGCCACCGCCGCATCGGCGTTATCGACGGCAATGTAAATCATCCAGTGCGGCGGCACGCCGTGCTGCCGCTCCTCTGGACGCAACGTGCATCCAGCCGCAGCATCGCGGCCTTCGAGTTTCCAGATGGTGTAGAAATCGTTCGGCCCCATCGGCATGTCATCGGCCTTCCAGCCGAATAGTGCAGAGTAAAAATTCTTGGCGGCAGGCTGGTCGGTAGTATGCAATTCGATCCAGCAGAACGAACCAGCAGGATGCTTCTCAACAACGATCGCAGAGTTTGCCATAGCCGCAAAAGTCTACACCAAAACAGATCGTTAGGTTGTCAACAGGGCATGAAACTCTGAAACGTGCGCCACAACGTTAGTGGATCTCAACATCAACCGAATCACATTCAATTTTGTATGAATGAGTCTGGCTCTGATGTTTCTTGAAGTCCGTCCACTCGACGATGAGGTGGAAGGTATCTTGTGTATGCTTCAGCGTCAGCACCTCGCCGGCTTCGCATTCCCAAGCCATATCATCGATCGCCATTCCGTCGCGAATAATTGTCTTAACACCCGTCAATCGAATCGACGCGTTGCGCAACTCGTCACCAAGATGAACCCCCTCCAGCTCCAGGATGATCATCCCATTTTCACGACGAATGCCGACCACGTCAGATTCATGGAAGCCTATTCTTTGAGTCGATTGCATACTTGCTGACACACCACCGCCGCAACTCACCGCACGTTCTTCCCCACCCACTCCTCAATTCGACCCAGCGCCTTATTCAGATTCTCCAGCGAATTCGCCACGCTGAAGCGCAGATACCCCTCCCCATGCTCCCCAAATGCAGTGCCCGACAAACACGCAACGCCAGCCTGCTCCAGCAGCGCATCCGCCAGTTTCTTCGACGTCCATCCCGTCTGCGTAATATTAGGGAAAGCGTAGAACGCGCCTTTCGGCAGCCGGCACGAAAAGCCTTTGATCTTGTTCAATCCCGCCACAAACACATCCCGTCGCCGCTCGAACTCGGAATTCATTTTGTCAACCGACGACTGGTCCCCGCGCAGCGCCTCGATTCCCGCCATCTGCGTGAAGCTGGCCGTGCATGAAGTCGAGTTCGTCGCCAGCCGCGCAATCTGCACCGCCAGATCCGGACGCATCACTCCATACCCCATGCGCCATCCCGTCATCGCATAAGTCTTCGAGAAGCCGTCCAGCAGAATCGTCCTCTCTTTGAACCCCGGCACGCTCATGATCGAGAAATGTTCGCCTTCATATTGCAGTCGGCTGTAGATCTCATCCGAAAGCACCATAATGTTCCGGTCGCCAATCGCCTCCGCAATCTGCAGCACATCTTTCTTCGTCAGCACCCCGCCCGTCGGATTATGCGGCGAATTCAGAATGATCAGCCGCGTGCGGTCGTTAATCAGCGACGCCAACTCTCGAACGNNTTGACCATCGACTCGTAAATAGGAAATCCTGGATTCGGATAGATAACCTCATCTCCCTCATCCACTAATGCCAGCATAGTAAAGAAAATAATTGGCTTGCCGCCCGGAACCACCACCACTTCCTCGCTCGCTACCGGCACATTTCGCGTCCGGCCGACGTAATCGGCAATCGTCTGCCGCAACTCCGGAAGCCCCGTCGCCGGTCCATAATGCGTCCACCCATGCCGCAGCGCATCCACTCCCGCCTCAATCACATTGCCAGGAGTATCGAAATCAGGCTCGCCGATTTCAAGATGGACGATGTCCCTGCCCTGCTTCTCCAGCGCGCGGGCGCGTCCCAAAACTTCAAAAGCGGTTTCCGTGCCAAGCCGCGACATCCGGCCGGCCAAATGCAATTCGAATTGAGTGATAGTTGACATAATCGACCTCAGAAATTATAGCTCCACACCAGCCCCTGCGGGTTACCGCGCCTCCCGCATGTATAATCCACGCCAGTTTTGCGAAGAAAATAATCAAGGAGAGAAGCGTGCGCCCGCATAGAACGAAGCCCGATGAAACCCGATTCGCTGGAATAACGCTTGCCGGAATAAGGTTCACCGGAATAACGCGCGCTGAAATAACGCACAAAAGAATACCGCCCAAAGCAATCGCGACCGCCGCCCTCATCCTCCTCGCCCAGCTATATGCCGTCGCCCAACCGCCCGCCAAAACTCCCGGCAATACTAATACCGGTACTAATAACGACGACATCGCCGAGCGCATCGTCGGCGCCGCCCTCACCCGCGGCGGCGCTATCTCGTTCCTCGAAACCCTCACCGACACCATCGGAGGCCGCGTGACCGGCAGCCCCGAATCGCACGCCACATCCGAGCTGATCCTCAAAGAATTGCGCGCCGCCGGCTTCGACAACGCCCACTTCGAAGAGTTCCCCCTCGAATCCGCGTGGCAGCGCGGACCCGCCTCCGGCTGGGTAGCGAGTCCAATCAAGCGTCCTCTCTACATCGGATCCTACGGCTGGGCTCCCGGAACCAACGGCCGCGTCGAAGTCCCCCTCGTGACCGTCGTCGCCACTCCCGACGGCATGTTCTCAGCAGACGCTGCGAAAAAAGCCGGCAAGAAAGAAGATGCCGCGAAACTCGATCCCGCAAAATTGCGCGGAGCAGCCGTGCTCGTCACTCTCGAAAGCACCGCGTCCGCCAACACCTTCGCCGCGAACTACGTCGTCCTGCGCTCCCGCACCGCCCGCCAGCTCGCCGCCGCCGGAGCAGTCGCCATGCTGATTCCCTCCGAAAAGCCCGACCGCATGCTCTACACCTCCGCCGCCGGACTCTACCCCCGCGCGCCTTTGCCGATTCTTTCGGTCGCCAAAGAAGATACCCTGTTCCTCCTCCGCCTTCTCGCTAAAGGAGAAGTCAAAATCGGCCTCGACATTCAAAACTCATTCATCGACCATCCTGCAAACGATCATCCCGCAGATCGACGTATAGCAGATCGTCCCTCAACCGAACGCAACGTAATCGCCGACATCCCCGGCTCCAGCCCCAACGCCGTCGTCCTCCTCGGAGCCCATTTCGATTCCTGGGATCCCGCCCAGGGCGCCGACGACAACGGCTCCGGAGTCGCCATGGTTCTCGAAGCGGCTCGCATCCTCAAATCGCTCAACGTCAAGCCGAAAGCGACCATCCGCTTCGCCTTTTTCTCCGGAGAAGAACAAGCCTGCCTCGGCTCCCGCGCCTACGCCGACGCCCACAAAACCGAACTCGACCATCTCTGGGCCGCCTTGATCACCGACAACGGCGCACTCATACCCACCGGATTCAGCCTCCACGGACGCGACGACCTCCGCGCCCCCTTGCAGCGCGAGCTGACCGCACTCCAGCCGCTGGGGGCCGCCACCATCGTCACCGAGGGAGATCTCTACTCCGACGACGAAACCTTCGTCGTCGAAGGCGTCCCCGCACTCAGCCTCGAGGTCGCCGCCTCCGACTACGACAACCGCCACCACACCATCATCGACACCTTCGACAAAATCGATCCCCGCTCCCTAAGCCTCGATACCGCCGTCCTCGCTCTGGCGTCCTACGAAATCGCCGCCTCCGACCATCCCCCCGGCCGCCGCTTCTCACCCCGTGAAGTCGATACCCTGCTAAAGAAAACCGGCCAAGCCGACTACGTCGATCTCGATTTCAAAAGATCGCCCCAGCCCTGAGGAGAAGAAGAGAAATTGGTGGCGTTCGAACGCCTAGCCCTTAGAAAA
>PMSZ01000361.1 GCA_003168235.1 Acidobacteriaceae bacterium | reverse complement strand
GATCGAATGGCGCAAGAATCGGAAACGAGTCTCCCCTCCGAGCCCGACCCGGAGACGTGGTATTACCAGGGAACGATTTTCGCTTACTGCGGCAAGAAGCAAGCGGCTCTGCACCTGTTGCAAAGCGCGGTCGAGCAGAATTATTGCGCCCACGAAAATCTGCTGTCCGACCCTCTGCTCGCAAAACTCAGGACAGATACAGCGTTTGACAAAGTGTTGACCGCGGCGGGCGCTTGCCAGGACGCGGTGCAAGCGGCTGCTGCTGCTTCTCCCAGCCAGTAACTTAGTCAGTAAAATTCGGCATCCAACGCAATTAGTGTTCGATTGGACAGCGTGGTTGCTGGTACAATCCCGCTTGTCGAAAATGGTTTTTTCTTCTGCGAATTGTGTTCATTGCTCTCGCAAGAAATTCTCAAAAGGACCTCTCATGATTTCACCCCGAAAGTGTTTGGCGTTCCTTGTGGTTAGTTTTGTCTTGGTTGGTGCTTGCCTCGCGGCCGCACAGGAAATGCAGGAGGGCCGTCTGCTGCGTTTCCCTGATATTTGTAAAGACAAAATTGCATTTATGTATGGTGGCGATCTCTGGGTCGCTTCGAGTGCAGGCGGTACGGCCCGGCGCATCACGACGCATCCCGGCCGGGAACTTTTCCCGAAGTTCTCGCCCGATGGAAAGTGGCTGGCATTCACCGGCCAATATGACGGCAACTTCAACGTCTATGTCATGCCCTCCGACGGCGGTCAGCCCAAGCAGTTAACGTTCTTCCAGGGATCGGCACAGCCGCTCAGCGATCGCATGGGCATTCTTAACGAAGTGGTTGGCTGGACGCCGGATGGCAAGAGTGTCGTTTTCCTTTCACGCCGCGATGCTTCGAACGGATGGACCAAGCGCCCGTACACAGTGAGCGTTGAGGGCGGAATGGCGCAGCCCATGCCCATGGATGAGGGCGGCCTGCTTTCGTTTTCCGCCGATGGCAGCAAGGTGGCTTACAACCGGATCTTCCGCAACTTCCGCCAGTGGAAGCGCTATACCGGCGGATTGGCGCAAGACATCACGATCTACGACATCAAGAATAATGCCGTCGATGCGGTCATTCCGCACACGGATTACACCGACACATTCCCCATGTGGCACGGGAACACCATCTATTTCACTTCCGATCGCGGACCCGAACACCGGCTCAATCTTTACAGCTACGATCAGACCAGCAAGCAGGTGGAGCAACTTACCAAGTTCGACGAATTCGACGTCATGTGGCCGAGCCTTGGTTCCGACGCGATTATTTTTGAAAATGGCGGTTTTCTCTACACCTTTGATCTCGCCACCCGGCAGCCGAAAAAACTGACCGTCTATGTAAACGGCGAGCGCGATCAAACCATGAAGCACTGGGAGAGCGCCAGCAAGCAGATCACGGACTTCGACATTTCCCCCGACGGCAAGCGCGCCGTGTTCGCCGCGCGCGGAGAAGTTTTCACGGTTCCGGCGAAGGATGGAAGCATCCGCAACCTCACGAATTCTCCGGGTGTGCGGGAGCAGAAAGTCGCGTGGTCGCCGAACGGGCAATGGATCGCCTACATATCCGACCGCACCGGCGAAGACGAGATCTATATCACTCCCCAGGACGGACAAGGGCCAGAACAACAGATCACCAGCGGACATAAGGGCTTCATGTTCCAGCCCCAGTGGTCGCCCGACAATTCGAAAATCGCCTGGGCCGACAAGGACCTCAAACTCTGGTACATCGATATCAAAGACAAAAAGCCGGTCGAAGTCGACCGCGGCAAGTTTAACGAAATCCAGAATTATTCCTGGTCGCCGGACAGCAAATGGTTGGCCTACGACAAAAATTTGGACACTGGTTTTTCCGTCGTGTATCTCTACTCGTTGGCCGACAGCAAGATCACTCCCGTGACTTCGCCTTTGAAGAACAGCTTCGGGGAAGTGTTTGACCCGGAGAAGCGCTACCTCTATTTTCTTTCCGACCGCGACTACAACGAAGTGCTGGGGAACTTCGATTTCGAATTTGCAAATCCGAAAACGACCCGGGTTTACCTCGTCACCCTAACCGCGGATGAGCCTTCGCCATTTCCCGCGCTGAGCGATGAAGTGAAGGTGAAGAGCGAAGAGCCGGCAGCATCCGAGCCCACCCCGGACCAAGAAAAGAACAAGAAGAACGCAAAACAAACCCCCGGCAAGAAAGAAGACGAGAAAAAGCCGGACGAAAAGACCGCCGAAACGGCAACCAAGGAGCCGCCGAAAGTTTTCAAGATCGACCTGGATGGCATTCAGGACCGCATCGTCGCGCTGGCTGTTCCTCCCGCGGTGATTCGCGCCTTCGATGCTTCGAAAGACGCGATCTACTATGCGACCGCGCCGATCCAGGGACTATCCGGACCGATTGCCGGCGAGAATCCGGCGATCCATGCCTACGATTTGAAAGAACACAAAGATAAAGTGCTGCTGGAGGGCGCCGACCATTTCGCCCTGTCCCACGACGGCTCCAAGCTGCTGTACCGGGCCGACGGCGAGGGCGCGGGCATCATCGATGCCAAGCCTCCGGACTCGCCCCACAAGGTGGGTGACGGAGCGCTGAAGCTCGATGGTATGCGTGCCGAAGTCGATCCTCCCGCGGAGTGGAAGGAGATGTTTAACGAAGTGTGGCGCCAGGAGCGCGATTACTTCTTTGAACCTTCGATGAATGGAGTGGATTGGCAAAAGGTCAAGGACAAGTACGCGCAATTGCTTCCCTACGCAGCCGATCGCTATTCACTGACGTACATCATGGCCGAGATGATCGGGGAGCTGTCAAACTCGCACACTTATGTTGGCGGTGGCGATTTCCCGGAGATCCATGCGGTGAACGTGGGCTTGCTGGGAGCGGACTACGAAGTGGACACCGCCAGTGGTATGTACCGCTTGAGGAAAATCTTCTCCGGCGAAAACTGGGACGCGCGCGCGCGTTCTCCCTTGACTGAGCCGGGGGTCAACGTGAAAGAAGGCGATTACCTCGTCGCCATCAACGGACGCGCCCTGCGTGCTCCGCAGACTCCCGATGAGTTGCTGACCAACACGGCCAATGAAGTGGTTACGCTCACCGTCAACTCCAAACCCACGGCGGACGGCGCGCGCAAAGTCGTGGTCAAGCCAATTGGCGACGAATTCAACCTGCGCGAGCTGAACATGATCGAGACCAACCGCAAGAAGGTCGACGCGGCCAGCGGCGGACGCATCGGCTACGTTTACATCCCCGATATGGGCGCACCCGGCCTCAACGAGTTCGTCAAGCAGTACTTCCCGCAGATCCGCAAGGAAGGCATCATCATCGACGTACGCTACAACGGCGGCGGCTTTGTTGACGAACTCATCTTCGAGCGCCTGCGGCGCGTGCTCGCGGCGATGGGTTCGGCGCGCAATTTCGAGTCCGGGACGACGCCCAATAACGTCTTCTACGGATACATGGCGTGCGTGACCAATCACTACGCGGCCTCGGACGGAGACTTCTTCACCTACTTCTTTAAGCAATACAAGCTCGGACCAGTCGTCGGCGAGCGCACCTGGGGCGGCGTGCGGGGTATCCGCGGCGAGATTCCGCTCATCGACGGCGGCTATGTTACGCGGCCCGAGTTCTCCCTCTATTCGCTGGATAGTAAGTGGGTGATTGAAAATCGCGGCGTGGACCCGGACATCGCCGTGGAGAATCGGCCGGACCTGATGGTGAAGGGCCATGATCCGCAACTGGAGAAGGCCATTGACCTGTTGATGCAGGAGATCAAGGCTCACCCGAAGCAACTCCCGCCGCGGCCGCCCGATCTGCCGCCATATCCACCCGGACCGGGAGATTAGTAGGACAGACCTCCTGGTCTGTCCCCC
>PMSZ01000163.1:10343-10544 GCA_003168235.1 Acidobacteriaceae bacterium | reverse complement strand
TCGATCCCGCCTCGCGAATGTGATAGCCGCTGATGGAAATCGTATTGAATCGTGGAGTGAACTTCGATCCAAACTCGAAAGTGTCGATGACCAGCCGCATCGAAGGTGCGGGCGGGTAGATGTATTCCTTCTGTGCGATGTATTCCTTGAGAATATCGTTTTGAAGAGTGCCGGAAATCTTCTTCCAGTCGGCGCCTTGTT
>PMSZ01000163.1:0-10285 GCA_003168235.1 Acidobacteriaceae bacterium | reverse complement strand
AGTCGTAGCCCATCAGCGTGGGTAGATCGAAAGCGACTGAGAGTCCGCCGCCGCCGTGCTCGAGCAAATACTTGTAGCGCTGGTTGGTTTCTTCCGGCGAGGCGAAGCCGGAGAACATACGCATCGTCCACAGCTTGCCGCGGTACCCGGTAGCGTGAATGCCGCGGGTGTAGGGCGGTTGGCCAGGATAACCCAGATACTGTTCGTAATTCCAATCGGCGGGCAGATCGGCCTGCGTATAGAGACGGCGAATCGGGACATCCGAGATCGTGCTGAACCGGGCGTGGCCGTGCTCGTCGAGATTGGTGCCAGTAGGAGCTCCGATGGGTTTTTCGGGAGCTTTCTCCAACGTGGCCGCAAGCGTCTTTTCCGCCCACTCTTTTTCCGATGCCGCTGGATGGCGACCTTCAAACACATCGGACATCGGACTTTCTGCAACGGTCTTGCGCGCTTCAGTCTTCGACTTATTCTCGGCCATGCGCTTCCCCACGCTCAGTCGATCATAGAGGAGCCGCCAAGGAAGCGACAAGGCTACGAACCGACCGAATGGTTGGCGTTGACCTTCGGAGGAGACGCAATGCCTGGAAACATCTCTCCTTGACTGCGCTTTTCGTCCGCACCTATGCTGGGTCTTCCTTTCTTGGAGGCACTCTGAGATCGTTCCGGCGGTTGTTGCAGCGCACACCCCTGTATGGCGCATACAAGGTGCTCGGACACTATCCCGACTATTGGTACTGGCTTTTGCGCGGACGGCCGTTGCGATCTCCGCATTTGTTGAAGCAAAGGGTGGTTCGCGAATATGGCGAGAAATTTGGGCTGAAGACGCTGGTCGAAACCGGAACTTACTACGGTGAGATGGTCGCGGCGATGAAGCGCCGCTTCGACCGCATCTATTCCATAGAATACGCGCCGGCATTGGCGGAACGGGCGGCGCGTAAGTTCGCTGCTCACGAGAACATTCGAATCTTCTGCGGAGACAGCCGCGTGGTCATGCCCGAAGTGCTGAAGTTATTGAAAGCCCCGGCTCTGTTCTGGCTTGACGCTGGTTACTACGGCTGGGTTGGCAAGCGGGGCGATCAGCAGCGCTTATCGGCCGAATTAGAGATGATTCTGAGCCATCCGTTTCGCCACGTCATCTTGCTCGATGATGCGCGCGGCCTGACCGGCCGGGATGGGATCCCATCCGTCGGCGACGTGAAGGCCCACGTGGAGTCAAACTTTCCTCAGCGCAGCGTCGAAGTCGAGTACGACATCATGCGTATTACACTGCGCGAATGAATCAATCTGTCTTGCGCGCCAGTTCCCAGGCCTTCGAGTATTTCCACGATACGTAAACGGCATGGTAGAGATGCAGAAGCAAGCCTTCGCGGCCATCCAGAAATCCGAGGCGAAAAAAATAGTTATAGATGAAAGTCGCGAACGGCCGGAGAACAATGTTGAACGCGCTGAAGCGACCTCGCCCCTTGGCGACAAGCATCTCCGCTCCGAGCGATGAGTAGCGGTTCATGTGATCGATGTAATCGGTCAACGTGGGATAGGAGTGATGGAGGATCGAGCCTTTCAAGTGCAGTGCCGTGCCCTCGGAAAGACGGGCGTCTTCATGGACCGCGCGATCTTCGAAGCGAGCCGCGCCTTTGCGGAAGAGACGCAACTTGGGGTCGGGCCAGTAACCGCCATGTTTGATCCAGCGGCCTAAGAACTTGTTCTCGCGTGGGATCCAATAGGCTTGAATATTGGGAGGACTCGCGGAGGATATCGCATTGATTTCCTCCGCTAGAGACGGTTCAACTTCCTCGTCCGCATCCAAACTCAGAATCCAAGCTCCCGTTGCTTTGTCGATGGCCGAATTTTTCTGCGCCGCGTAACCTTTCCATTCTTCGATGAAAACTTTCGCGCCAAAGGATTCTGCAATCTCAACCGTCCGATCGGTCGATCCTGAGTCGACGACGATGATTTCGCCTTTGCCGCCGGCGACCAATGGCTGGACGCTGGCCAGCGTGCGTCCGATGTTGGCCGCTTCGTTGTGGGTAATGATGACGACGGAGATCATCTCCCGAGAGGATACGCGAGACCGCAGGCAGCGCAAAAGAGAAACGCCGGACCAGAGTCCGGCGTTCCACAAAGTCAACGCGACATACTGCTCTATTGTTGAGGTTGCGGCGAACTCGTGGGCTTTAATTGCTCCACTGGCCGCTCCGCCACGTGCGGAATATTCGGAGCATGCGTAACCTGGCCCCGCTCCGCTTCTGCGATCTGGATTCCGGCGTGATCGAGCAGAACGCCGATGGCCCGATCTAGCTCGACTTCGGCTTTTTCGTACAGGGCCTTGGCGGAAACCAGTGTGACTTCGGCCTGGGTCATGGCAGCCTGGTTCTGCAGCACCAAAGTTGAAGTGGAAGCCCCGAGGGCATACTTCTTTTGTTCGGCGTCCAAAGACTGCCGCGCCAAATCCACGGCGGCTTGGGCTGAATCGACGCTGGCGCGATTCTGCTGTACCCCAAACTGCGCGTTGCGCACCTCAATGCGGACCTGGTTCTCAAGCTGCAGAATGCGCAACTGTGCCTGCCGGTATTCGAATTCTGAGCGCACCTGCGTAGCTTGCGCCGCACGGTTGCGAAGCGGGATGGTAAGTTGCAGCCCTGCGCCCTTATCGGGAGCGGTGGAATTGACAAGTTGGTTCAACGTTCCACCATAAGAGATGGGAGATGCCGACGTGAAACCTGGACATTCGCTCGGGTCAGTGATGCATATGTAGTTAGTATTTTGAAGGCCGCCCTGGCCCGAGCCTCCGTAGTAGGCAAACAAATCCACCGTGGGCAACAGCGCGCTGCGGATCGCTTTATTGCTGATTTCGGTATTTGTAAGATTGATACGTTGCTCCGCGAGTTCCGGGCGATGACTCAGGGCGTCGTTCACCAAATCCTGAACCGGAACCACCGGTTCCTGCGCGGGCAATTCCATGGTTGAAATAGGAATCACGTCGGCGTCGGCCAGTCTCGGGTCTACGAGGGTCCGGCTGAGCGCATTTTTCATGAGCAGTTGCTGCAACTGAAGATTGGTTCTTGCGACAGTCAGGGTCTGCTGATTCGAGGCTACCGTACTTTGCGCCCGCACCACTTCGATCGGTGCCAGAGTTCCAATTTCCACCTGCTTCTTGTTGTCGGAAAGTGTCTTCTGGGCGAAAGTTAACTGCTCTTCCTGAACCCGGACGTTCTCGTAGGCATAAACCAGGTCCCAATACATATTTTCGATTTGATCGACAGTCGTGGTGATCTGCAGGCGGAACGCCACGTCGGAGATTTCACGATCGTTCTTGGCGATCTGAATGTAGCGGTTATTGGCGGTGAATCCCAGGCCCTGTAACAGGTGCTGCGTCAACTTAAACTGGAAACTAGAACTCAGAGCCGGAGTGAATTGATTGTAAATGTTGTCGGAAGTTACGCGGGAGTTGTTGAACCCGACCGACATATTCGTGCCCCATTGAAATCCTTGGGTATAGGCGAAGTTGGCGGTCCCGGTGTTCTGATGAGGACCGCAAAACGGGGACGTGCAATCGATCCCGAGGCGGTCAATCTGCAACGTACCGGTAAGAATTGGATCAAAGCTGGTAATCGGCGGCCCACTGCCGAGGGTTGATATGACCAAGCCTCCGGAGCCAGCGCCCGCGCCACCGGCTGCGACCGACGTCCCGCCCTGGCCCGAGCCAACCTGGGTACCGAGTCCGCCTACACCGCCGCCAGGCGTGTTCTGTACGACGCCGCTGTTCACGCCGAGAATGGCGGAGCCTGCTTTGGCGCGCCAGATGTCAGTATCAGCGATATTCAGGTTGTAGCGCGCAATGGCGATATCGAGGTTGTTTTCGAGTGCCAGCGCGACCGCGTCGTTCATCGAAATGTAGAGCTTTCCATCGTGCATCAATTCGTCGAGGCGCGGTGTATTGGCCAGATTGGGAGGCGCTACGTGGCGCGGTGTATAAGGGCCAATGGGGTCAGGAAAGTGCGAACGCGGTTTCGCATACTCGCGCACATCAAACGGCTGCGATGATGACGGCACCGCAGCGGGTGTCTGCGCCGACGGCGCGCTGGGAACGGAAGAAGCCTCCTGCGCAAGCCCGGCCGATGCCAGGACTGAAGCAACCACGACGGCAGCAACGAAAAAAACGGCTGCTCGCCGAAACGCACCTAACAGACTGAAACGTTGCATTCGCATCATCTCCATGTATCGAAACTATGAATCGAAACCCAGAAACTGGCGCGCAGATTCGAGGGACGAACTAGGGCACGCACTCTGACATCACTCTGCTAATACGCAGAACTACTGACAAGAGTTCCTTGGAATCTCCCTTTGTAACTCTTGACGAAAGCAATTCTTTCCATTGAGCAATTGAATGAGCTTAAGTGCAATAGTATAGCTGACACTCCACCGCCCTTTGGCGAAGGCGGCGGCAAGACATTGCAACTCCATAACGATGATTTGCAGGTCGCGTAGGACTCGAAAAGAACGTGCGTAATCTCAAACTGATCCTTTCTTATGACGGGGCGGACTTCGCCGGCTGGCAGGTGCAACCCGGCCGGTCGACGGTTCAAGGCACGCTCGCTTCAGCCATTGGACGCTTGACCGGCGAAAATGTACTGCCCCAGGGCTCGGGTCGAACCGACGCCGGCGTTCATGCACTGGCCCAGGTGGCGAGCTTTGCGACCGCGTCGACCATTCCAGCTGAAAACTGGCTGCGCGCGCTGAACGACATTCTGCCCGCTTCGGTTCGTGTGCTGGAGGCGACTGAGGCCGCACCTGAGTTCCACGCTCGCAAGTCGGCGCGCGGCAAAACGTATCGCTATCGCATCCACCGCGGAACGATCTGTCCACCATTTTTGGCGCGCTATGTGTGGCATTATCCATACCCTCTGGAGGAATCGGCGATGGTTGCCGCCGCGCACGTGGTTGTGGGCGAACACGATTTCACGTCGTTCGCGGCCGTCGATCCGGAGCGAGTGGAGCGTATGGAAGCGGTCGACAACGCGAATGCCACGAGTGTGGCACCGACGAATGTGCGCACGATATTTTCGTCTGAATGGATACGCGAAGACGAAGAATTCGTCTATGCGGTTCGCGGCACCGGATTTCTTCACCACATGGTGCGGAACCTGGTCGGCACGTTCTTGCTCATCGGGAAGGGAACTGTGAGCACAGAAGATTTTCGCCGTATCCTCAAGGCATGCGATCGCTCGGCGGCCGGTCCGACCGCTCCCGCCGCGGGCCTCTACCTTGTCAATGTCGAATACTGATTCGCATACTGATTCGCACTGGCGCAAAACTCTGGTGCGTAAGCCCTCTCTCCGCGTAGACTTCTTCGCAGATGTCTGCCGATGTCGAATTCGCTGTCTCCCGCATCGCCTCCGTTAATCCCGCGACCGGCGAGGTTCTCGGCGAGTTGGATAGCGCCGGCCCTACCGAAGTACGAGCCGCGGTTGCCCGCGCCCGCGCCACACAACCCGAGTGGAATGCCTGGGGCATCCGGAATCGCATAGAAGTACTGCGTCGCTTTCAACAGATTCTTCTCGCGGGCAAGACCGATGTCGCCCGGCGCATCACACTGGAAGCAGGCAAACCTCTGGTCGAGGCGCTGCTCACCGAAGTTCTGGTTGTGCTCGATGCGGCCCGATTCCTGATCGATAACGCCTTCGCGATCCTGCGCGAACAAACACTTGCGCACGGAAACCTCGTGATGAAAACCAAGTCGGGGCGCGTTCTGCAAGAGCCTTATGGCGTGGTCGGAATCATCTCGCCCTGGAATTATCCGTTTTCGATTCCGGCGACCGAAACGATGGCTGCGCTGGTTGCCGGAAACGCCGTCGTGCTCAAGCCTTCTGAGTTGACGCCGCTGATTGCTCTCGCATTGCAATCGCTGCTGCGCGAGGCCGGAGTTCCCAACGATATTTTTCAGGTGCTTCCGGGCGAAGGCGCGACCGGCGCGGCGCTCGTGGCCAGCGAAATCGACAAGTTGATTTTCACCGGGAGCGTGGCTACTGGCCGGAGGATCGCTCAGATCGCCGCTGAACGCCTGCTTCCCGTCGTGCTCGAACTGGGCGGAAAAGATCCCATGCTGGTGCTCGAAGACGCCGATATCGATGTGGCGTCGAGCGGCGCCGTTTGGGGAGCGTTCATGAATGCAGGGCAGACTTGTCTATCCGTCGAACGCTGCTACGTGCACCAGCGCTTGTACGCCGACTTTCTCGACGCCTGCAGCGAGAAGGCGCGCAAGCTGCGCGTCGGCAATGGGATGGATGAGGCAACCGAAATCGGACCAATGGTCCATGAACGTCAGGTGCGCGTGGTGGAATCGCATGTAGAAGATGCGTTGCGCCGGGGCGCGCGAGTTTTGGCCGGAGGCGCGCGATTGCGCGAGCTCGGCCCCATGTTTTTTGCTCCCACCGTGCTCGCGGACGTGGACCACAGCATGCGCGTGATGTCGAAAGACGAGGAGACCTTCGGCCCGGTGCTTCCGATCGCGTCTTTCCGCGACGATGCGGAAGTCGTGCGTCTGGCCAACGACTCCAGCTATGGACTGGCCGCCAGCGTCTGGACCAGAGATCAGTCTCGCGGCGAGTGGATGGCCCGCCAGATCGATGCCGGCACGGTCATGGTGAATGACGCCGTGTCGTGCTTCAGCATTAGCGAAGCCCCGCACGGCGGAGTGAAGTCGAGCGGCCTGGGACGCACTCACGGGCGCTGGGGCCTGGAAGAAATGGTGCGCGTGAAATATGTCGATAGCGACCGGGTTCCCGGCATGAAGAAAATCTGGTGGTTCGGCTATGGCGCCGGATTCACGCCCCAGATGGAAAGTTTCCTCGACCTGCTCTACGCCCGTCCGCTGCGCCAGAAACTCAGAGCCGGAGTGCGCTCCGCAGGAGCGATGTGGCGGAGAAAACTGTAGGCCTGAAATTGTGGCCAGACGAAGTGGCCGCTTCCGCGCCTTGCTCCTAGTCCTAAAACCTGAATTTCGGAATCCACCGCGGCACGGATGCGCGATAGCGTTCATATTCCATGCCGAATTGTTTCTTCAGAGTCGGCTCCTCATAAAAGCGAACGAACAGGTTGACGATCACCAGTATGCAAGCCAGGTAGACCGCGATGTGCACTGAGTGGAACAACCATGCTTGTCCGGCGACGACGAGTGCGACCCCGCTATACATGGGGTTGCGTACGTAGCGATACAGGCCTTTGACGACGAGGATTTTGGTCGGAGCGATCGGGGCGGGTGTTCCGCCTCCAACCATCGCGAAGCCCCAAAAAGCGGTGTGGAGATAGATCGCAGCACCGATGGCGATGATTGCAATCGCCATCCATTTTTCGGCGCCGGTCGTCGGTGCAGCATCCTGCCGTAGCCACCATGGCACATAGCCGGCCACCGTTCCCGGCACGAACACGGTGAAAAGCAGCGTTTTGGCAATTGCTGGAAGGTTTACGGACACAGCAGCTATGTTCCCCCCACCGTTATCTGGTGTCTGTCTGACGTCAAATGCGCGATCGCGCGCCGGAGGTTAACTAGTCTTTTTTAATTAGAGACGCAGCTTCGCGCTAACCGATAGTATGTCGCAAACTTGGAATTGCGGGCTGGAATATTAGCCTGCGGCGCTTCTCGCGTCCGTCAAACTTTCTATGAATCGAGCGCTGTCGCTGCTGATCGGTTTCCTGCTTGTCTCGGCGATCTATCTCTATACGTTTCCGCAGGCGAATGTTCTATATGCCGGAGTTGTGCTGCTCCACGCGCTTGCCGGCATCGTGCTTTCGGCGTGGTTGCTCTGGTGGCTACTCCGTTCATGGAGGCAGAGTGATTTCTTGCTCCGCGCAGGCATGGTTCTCCTGTTTCTCGGCGCGATCCCGGGACTCGTGCTGCTCTATACCGGAGCGCTGCGCACGGAATGGAACCTCGTTTATGTCCACCTGGCAGTGAGCTTTGTCGGTGCCGGCTTGATCATCGCAGCCCGATTGGGCGGTCGCGGATGGTTGCCTGGTCACGCGGCTCTTCGCGTTCTCATCGTGCTTGCGGTAATGACGGCGCTCGCGCCCGTCGCTCGCTACCTTCGCGAAGCTCGTTGGCAACAGCACGCACGTATCGAAAATCCCGCCCTGCCGCCACTCACCATGGATGGCGAAGGCGACGGTCCCAGCGGTCCATTTTTTCCCAGTTCAGCGCAAGTCTATGGTGGAGAAAAGATTCCGAGCCAGTTCTTCATGGAGTCGGATTCCTGCAAGCGTTGTCATGAAGATATTTACAACCAGTGGAACAGTTCCGCCCACCATTTTTCTTCGTTCAACAACCAGTGGTATCGCAAATCGATCGAGTACATGCAGGATACGATCGGCACCAAGCCTTCCAAATGGTGCGGCGGATGCCATGATCCGGCGGTGCTCTATGCCGGCAGAATGGATACGCCGATCAAACAGTTCGTGCACGCTCCCGAAGCTCAAGCCGGACTGGGCTGCATGATGTGCCACTCCATCGCGGACGTAAAAAGCACGATGGGACAGGCCGACTTCTACCTCGAATATCCCAAGCTGCACGAGCTCGCAGCCAGCAAGAACCCGCTGGTTCGGATGCTGCACGATTTCACCATCAAGTTGAATCCGGAGCCACACCGCCGCGTGTTCCTCAAGCCGTTCATGCGGCAGCAGACGGCGGAGTTCTGCTCGTCGTGCCACAAGGTGCACCTCGATGTGCCGGTCAATCACTACCGCTGGTTTCGCGGATTCAACGAATACGACAACTGGCAGGCAAGCGGCGTCTCCGGTTATGGNNGATTGCCACATGCCGCTAACGCAGTCGAGCGATATGGGTAATGTTGATGGCAAAGTGCACTCCCACCGTTTTCCCGGCGCCAACACCGCGCTGCCGACGGCCAACGAAGATGCGGCGCAGTTGAAGGCCACCGAAGACTTCCTCACTAACGGCGCTGTGACCGTGGACATTTTTGCTTTGTCGCAGGCGGGTGCTCCTGTGAAAGCCGCGTCCTCGAAGGCCGCTGGAGGCGATCAAATCGCGACTACCTTCGCCGTAGGCGAAGAAGCGGAAACAAAGATCGCTCCCAGCTCGAATGCCGAAGCTGTACCCGTTACGGCGCCACTCAGCCGAGTGCATCCCTCCGTTCGTCGAGGTGATAGTGTCCGCGTGGATGTCGTGGTTCGCACCAAGCGCGTCGGCCATTTCTTTCCGGGAGGCACGGTCGATGCCTACGATACCTGGCTGGAACTGAAAGGCGTTGACGATAACGGCCAGACGATTTTCTGGAGCGGCATGGTTGAAGACGATGGTAAGGGTCCGGTGGAAAAGGGCGCGCATTTCTATCGCTCGTTGCAAGTGGACGCGCACGGCAATCCGATCAATAAGCGCAACGCCTGGGCCACGCGCGCCGTCGTGTACGTACGGTTAATTCCTCCGGGCGCAGCCGACACCGTTCATTTCCGCATGAAGGTTCCCGAAAAAACGGGCAGCAAGATTACCCTGACCGCGCGGTTGTGCTATCGCAAGTTCTCCTGGTTCGAGACGCAGTTTGCTTTTGCCGGCGAGCACGACAAGAATCAACCGCCGAACTCGATCACTCCCGATTACGACGATGCGAAGATGGCATTTACCGCGTCGCTCCACGGAGTTTCCGCAAAAGAAGAGAAAATTCCCGATCTACCGATCGTGACGGTAGCGCAGAACCAGGTTGCCATCGATGTTTTGCCCGCAAATGCTTCTGTGCCTCAAGCCAAAACACAGCTCGCCAAAGAAGACTGGCAGCGCTGGAACGATTACGGCATCGGCTTGCTGCTGCAAGGCGATCTGAAAGCCGCGCAGGCCGCGTTCGAGAAAGTCACCGAGGTCGATCCACAAAATCCCGATGGCTGGGTGAACATTGGACGCGCCGCGCTGCAAGAGGGCGACGTGACACGCGCGCGTGCTGTGCTGGAGAAGGCGTTGGCAATCGAACCCAAGCTGGCGCGAGCAAACTTTTTCTACGGATCGTTGCTGAAAACCACAGGAGACTACGATCAGGCCGCCGCGCGCTTCCAGATCGTGCTGGCGCAATATCCGCAGGATCGCGTGGCGCTGAACAATCTCGGGCGCGTGCTGTTTCTCCAGCGAAAGTATGCCGATGCCGTGAAAGTCTTACAGCAAGTGCTCGCTGTCGATCCTGAGGACTTGCAGGCGCACTACAACCTCATGCTTTGTTACAACGGTCTGGGCGACGAAAAGATGTCGAAGGAGCACGAAGCGCGCTATCGGCGGTTCAAAGCCGAT
>PMSZ01000206.1 GCA_003168235.1 Acidobacteriaceae bacterium | reverse complement strand
CGTCATACCAGTCGGAGCGATCAATGGAGCCGTCGTCGCTGCGGCTGGCGATGGCGACTGTGCCGCTATCCTGTTGCGCCCCGTAAACCCGGTAAGGCATAGCCGTGTCAGTGGTGACGTGATAGAACTGCGCCGTTGGCTGGTTGTACCAACTGCTCCAGGTCAGCCCGCGGTTCAGGCTGATCGTTGTCCCCTGGTCGGTCGCAAGAACCATGCTGTTGGAATTCTTCGGATCAATCCAGAGTTCGTGATAATCGTCTCCGCCGGGTGCGCCGCGCACCACCGAAATGGTTTTGCCTGCATCCTCGGTGCGATACAACGCGACGTTCGGCATATACACCACGTCAGGATGGTTGGGATCGATGGTGAGCCGGTTGAAGTACCACTCGCGGCTGGTCAAGCGAGAATCTGGATTGGCGAGCATCCACGTGTTGCCGCCATCGTCCGAACGGTAGAGCCCCGATTTTTTCGCATCGGCTTTCGGCTCGGCGTTCTTGGCACCCTCTGCTTCATTCTTTACTTCAATGAGCGCATACACGCGCTTGCCGTCCGCGGCAACGCCGACGCCAACGCGTCCCCAATTGCCCGCCGGCAGCCCGTTGCCCTCGAGATGCGTCCATGTCTTGCCCGCATCTTGCGTGCGGTAAAGTCCGCTGCCCGGTCCGTCTATCGGAGGATATTGGCTCCACGCCGCGCGACGTGTATGCCAGGCTCCGGCAAAAAGCAGCTGCGGGTTCGACGAACACAGCGCCAGATCCGAAATTCCTATGTCCGCTCCCAGGTCGAGAACCCGCGCCCAGTGCGCTCCTCCATCGACCGATTTGTAAACGCCGCGATCGCTGTTCGGACCGTAAGCATGACCCAAAGCACCCACATAGACAATATTGGCATCCTGGGGATCAACCGCAATCCGGCTGATCTGCCGCGTTTCTTCCAGGCCGATATGTTTCCAGGTCGCACCGCCGTCGCTCGACTTATACATCCCAGTTCCGGTAGAGAGGTCCTCGCGAATATCGCTCTCGCCCGTTCCGGCGTAAATTGTTTTCGGATCGGATGGCGCCACGACGAGCGCACCGATCGATGCCACCGGCTGGCCGTCAAAAATCGGGGTCCACATGACTCCGGCGTCGATCGTCTTCCAGATTCCGCCATCGACCGCGCCAAAATAAAAAGTCGTCGAGTCTCCCGGCACGCCGCTGACCGCGACTGCGCGTCCGCCGCGAAACGGCCCCAGCAAGCGCCAGCGCAGCCCATTAACCAAATCGGAAGGCGCCGGCTGCGCCATCGCAGCCGCGGCAAGCAGCAGAAAAACGCAAGTCGCAACCGGACAAGTCCATGAAGTTTTCAATTTATACAAAACCCCGGCCCCCTCGTTCTGAATAAAAAATTCTGGATACAAGAATGATACGAAAGTTGCTTGCCATTCTATCTGAGTCCCCACGCACTCGTGTTCCATCCGCCATACGATCGGATAACGATCGACCAGCGGCGTAAAAACCTGCCAGCGTGAGCGTTCTTACCTCTGCAATCTGACCTCTTACCTCTGACCTTTGCTTCGGCGTCGTTTGCCGCGAGCGTCGTTGCCGATGTCTAATGTCGCATGCACTCGAACGACGCTGTCGTCCTGTTCGGCTCGCTGCTCGCCATCGGCGGATGGGGCGCGCCGTTATTCACCAGCCGTGGAAAACGTCCGCCCAAATAGAATTTCAGCCGCAAGCCGAACGGTGGTAAGCGCTTTTCATCGGTGTTACTATCGGCCAGCGTCAACGAATTCCCCAATGAACGAATTTCCAATAACGGTGTAAGCAATGCCTCCATCTGCACGCTCGGTTGCCTCTCCCCGCGTGGTCGGGATCGCGGATTTTCGCAAGATCGCCCAGCGCCGCTTGCCCAGGGCCGTTTTCGACTACCTCGATGGCGGTGCTGAAGGCGAAGTCACGCTGCGTGAAAATTGTCGCGTTTATGAAGACCTCACTTTTCGTCCGCGCCATGCCGTCGCGGTCGCGACTGCGAATCTTGGCACTCGCGTCCTCGGCTGCGACCTCGCTTTGCCTTTTCTGCTGGCGCCAGTCGGCTATAGCCGGCTGATGAATCCCGTGGGCGAAGTCGGAGCAGCACGCGCCGCCGGCAATGCCGGCACCGCTTATATTCTTTCCACCATCTCGGGACACAAGCTCGAGGACGTCAAAGCCGGCTCAAAAGGGCCCGTTTTCTACCAGCTCTATCTGATGGGCGGCCGCGCCGCGGCCGAGGGTTCGATTGAACGCGCCCGCATCGCCGGATTTTCCGCCCTTGTCGTCACCATCGATACCGCGATCTCCGGCGTGCGCGAGCGCGATTTTCGCAACGGAATGAAGGAACTCGTCAGCGGCGGCATTTTTGAAAAGCTGCCCTTTCTTCCCAATATTCTCTCCCATCCGCGCTGGCTCGCCGGCTTTCTCGCCGATGGCGGCATGCCCGCGCTGCCCAACGTCGTCATTCCCGGCAAGGGTCCCATGGCGCTCGTCGACGTTGCCGCCGCGCTCGCCGCTTCCACCGTGACCTGGGCCGATCTCAAGTGGATCCGCGAACTTTGGCGTGGCCCCATCATGGTCAAAGGCGTTCTCACCGCAGACGATGCCCGCCGCTCCGTCGATGAGGGAGCAGCCGCGATTTCCGTTTCCAATCATGGAGGACGCCAGCTTGATTGCGTTTCGCCCTCATTGCGCGCTCTGCCCGAGGTGGTCAAGGCCGTCCATGGGCAAATCGAAATCCTGCTCGATGGCGGTATCCGCCGCGGCACCGACGTTGTCAAAGCCCTTTGCCTCGGCGCTCGCGCCGTGCTCTGCGGACGCGCCTACGCTTACGGCCTCGCCGCTGGTGGAGAAGCCGGCGTCGATCGCGCCATCGAAATCCTGCGCACCGATGTCGATCGCACGTTGCGCTTGCTCGGTTGCGCGTCGGTACAAGAACTTGACCGCTCTTATGTGGATGTTCCACGGAACTGGGACGCCAACTGACGCGTATCTGGCAATGAGCTCAATCGAGGAGAGTTCGGAGGAGCGCTCGTGCATCGTCGCGACTTTAGTCTAGGTATCCTCAAGCTATCGGGCGCGGCCCTGCTAGCTCCGCGATTGCTGGCGCGCCCACTCGATGGCGCTCGCGCGCATTCGACAGATAGTTCGAACGACACTCCTCCCTCCGCGATCGCATCCCTCTACCAAAACTCCATCGTCATCGATTCGCTGTGCGCTCCGCTCACCGATCCGGATGCACCCGTCACTCCCGACGTTCTGCAGGCGGTGCGGCAATCCGGCATCACGGCCGTTAACTTCACCATTTCCGATCCCACCTTTGAGGGAACCGTCGGCAATATCGCACTCGTCGAAGCGCTCGTCGAACAGCATCCTGAAGCCTTCCTTATCGTGCGCCAGCATTCCGACATTGCTCGCGCCAAGCGCGAAGACAAAATCGGAATCATGCCCGGGTTTCAATACACCGCGTTTCTCGAGGAAAAACCCGACCGCATCGAAATGTTCCGCCAGCTCGGCGTGCGCATCATGCAGCTCACCTACAACAACCGCAGCATCTTCGGCGATGGATGTCTTGAGCCCGGCAACGCTGGACTGAGCAAAGCGGGCATCGCCGCCGTCGAGAAAATGAACGACGTCGGCGTCGCCCTCGACCTGAGCCACAGTGGATACCGCACCACTTCCGATGGCATCGCCCAATCCTCCAAGCCCGTTCTCATTTCGCATTCCGGATGTGCCGCCATCTACGCGCATCCCCGCAACAAGCCCGACGAGATTCTCAAAGCGCTCGCCGATCGTGGAGGATACTTCGGCGTCTATCTCATGCCCTATGTCGTCGCGTCGCCGACCGTTCCCACACGCGAGCATGTGCTCGATCACGTCGTGCACGCCATCAACGTTTGCGGAGCCGATCACGTCGGCATCGGCTCTGATGGATCGATCCAGAAAACGGTGCTGACTCCCGAGCAGAAGACCGCGTTCGATCAGGACATCGCGCGCCGCAAGAAACTCGGCATCGGCGCTCCCGGTGAAGATCGCTATCCTTACGTGCCCGATCTCAATGGTCCCGATCACATGGAAGTCATCGCCATCGAACTCGCCAAGCGCGGTCAGCCTGCGCCGGTGATCGAAAAAGTGCTAGGCGCAAACTTTCAGCGTGTGATCGGCGAGATCTGGGGCACAAGTTAGGTTGACGCAAATGAATTCCAACTCCGAAGCGCAACGCCGCATCGCCTACTTCTCCGAGCGTCGCGATGCCATCGTCGCGACCATCCGCGATCTGGTCGAAATCGAATCTCCCAGCGACAACAAAGCCGCCGTAGACCGGGTCGCGGAAGTTGTCGCGGAGAAATTTTCTCGCCTCGGCGGCGAGATCCGCTTCCACCGCGCCAAGAATTTTGGCGCGCATTTGCAAGTCAACTTCGGTGGTAGCTCCGCCAAACCGGTGCTGTTGCTGGGGCATTACGACACCGTTTATCCCATGGGAACGCTCGCTACCATGCCGTGCGGCATCGCCGGCAACAAGCTCACCGGCCCCGGCGTGTTGGATATGAAATCAGGCATCGCCCTGATGCTCCACGCCATCGCCGCCTTGCAGGATTGGCACGGCAGAGCGGAAACGCAACCGGGAGAATTGCTGCGCCCGGTCAATGTGTTGTTGGTTTCCGACGAAGAAATAGGCAGCAGTTCATCGCGCACGATCACCGAGGCCCTCGCGAAAAGGGCCGCAGCCGTGCTCGTGCTCGAGCCTTCCTTCGGACGGCAAGGGGCCGTGAAAACTGCGCGCAAGGGAGTCGGCGATTATCGGGTCCGCGTCTCCGGCAAGGCCTCCCACGCCGGACTCGACTTTCAAAAAGGTGTGAATGCGATTCTTGAGCTGGCGCGCCAGATCGAAAAAATCTCCGCTTTCACCGACCTGAAAAAAGGCTTGACGGTCAACGTCGGCATCGTCGCCGGAGGATCGCGAACCAACGTCGTTCCCGCCGAAGCCTCGGCCGAAGTCGATATACGCATCGCTCGCCTCAAAGACGCCGCCGGAATCGACAAGAGAATGCGCAGCCTCCGTCCCTTCAACCGCAAATGCAAGATCGACATCACCGGAGGCATCAATCGTCCGCCGATGGAACGCACCGCTGGAGTCGCTGCTTTATACGCGCAGGCCAAATCCATCGCCCGCGAACTGGGATGGAAGCTCGGCGAAGCCGCAGTCGGCGGCGGCTCCGATGGAAACTTCACCGCCGGTCTGGGCGTTCCAACGTTAGACGGCCTGGGCGGTGTTGGCGACGGAGCCCATGCTCCGCACGAGCACATTCTGATTTCCGAGCTGCCGCGGCGCGCAGCGCTGCTTGCCGGCCTGATCGAACGCATATGACCGACAACTGTCACCGCGTAGTGGTTCAGTTTCATTTGTTTTGAAAGGGCACGGCTTAAGAGGCTGCGGAAAAACTCTGACCGGCCCCAGCTTTTGGGTGGCGCAGCGCTTCAGCGCTGCGGTAAAAACTTTGTTTTGAATCCGGCTTCAGCCGCTGAGGTCATGCTGACGGCTTCCGTAAGAGTTTTTCCGCAACCTCTTCAGCCGTGCCGCTAGAGCCCGCCAAATATGCGGCTTTACAGTTTGCTGAAAAACTCGGTTTCGTATCAGGGCATCGCTTTAGCGATGCCACAAACCCTCCGAAATAAGTCGCCCCTTCAGGGGCTGGGCAGTCAGCCGCTCAGTCCCGGTTCAAGAACTTGTAATCGAGGATGGTCGCCGCCAGGCCG
>PMSZ01000379.1 GCA_003168235.1 Acidobacteriaceae bacterium | reverse complement strand
TTAGCGACCCATAATCACATCATGGACCTCTATGAAGAGATCGTCCGCCTGCGTAAGGATGGACGCCGCGGAGCCGTGGCGACCATCGTCAATGTGCGCGGGTCGATACCTTCGTTCAAGACGGCCAAGATGCTGGTACGGGATGACGGGTCGATCGTGGGTACGATCGGTGGCGGATGCGTAGAGGCAGAAGTCTGGCAGGCGGCGCGAGAAGTAATGGAGTCGGAGCGTCCGCGGACGCTGACGTTTGATCTGAATCAGGATCCGAAATACGACACTGGCCTGGTCTGCGGCGGGACGCTCGAAGTTTTTGTTGAGCCGGTTTTGCCTCCCGCCGATCTTTATATCTTCGGAGCCGGTCATGTTGCAGCGAGCCTCTACAAAGTGGCGCGCATCGCGGGATTCGACGTCACCGTGGTCGACGATCGCGAGGCCTACGCGAACCGCGAACGCTTTCCCGAGGCGCAGCAGGTGATTGCCGAGGATTTTGATAAGGCTGCCGCGCAACTCACACCGAGCGAGTCTTCGTACATTGTGATCGTCACCCGAGGACACCGCGACGACATGCGAATGCTGCGCTGGGCAGTGCAAACTCCAGCGCACTATATCGGCATGATCGGGTCAAAGCGCAAGGCCATTACCATTTTTAAAGAACTGCAGCAGGAAGGCTTGCCGCCGAGTTTGTTTGAGCGAGTCCATTCTCCTGTCGGCCTCGACATTGGCGCCATTACTCCTGAAGAGATTGCCGTTTCAATCACCGCGGAACTGATCGCGAAACGACGAAAAGTAGAACACGACCTGCCGCACATGAGCTGGTTCCAGCGGAAACGAGAGGCCGAGCCGAAGAGTTAGCCGCCGAAATGCCGAACGAAGTTGAAATCAAGTTTCGAACCGAGAACCTCCCCGCGCTCGCCCGCGCACTGAGAAAAGCCGGGTTCAGGCAGATCACCCGCTCCACCCACGAAATGAACGTGCTTTACGATCTGCCCGGCCAAAAACTGCGCAAGCGGGGAGAACTGCTGCGCCTGCGCAAATATGGCGAGACTTGGTCACTGACACACAAGGCAAAAGGCAAAGCCGGACTTCACAAGGTGAGAGTTGAGCTGGAAACGCTGGTTGCAAATGGCCCGCAAATGGAAGCCATTTTGCGCGCGCTGGGATATAAGCCAACCTTTCGCTATGAAAAGTTTCGAGCCGAGTGGGCGGACGGCACGGGACATGTGGTGCTGGATGAAACCCCGATTGGAAACTTCGGCGAGATCGAAGGCCCTCCACGCTGGATCGATCGCACGGCACGCGCTCTCGGCATTGGCCGTGCCGATTACATTACCGAGACTTATGCTCCGATGTTCTTTGCCTGGAAACGGCGCACTCGAAGCAAGGCGACGGAGATGACGTTCAAAGCAGTCGGTCAGAAATCGCGGTGAGTTCTACGCACTTGCCCCGCAGCACTTCTTGTATTTCTTGCCGCTACCGCAGGGGCAGGGATCGTTGCGTCCAATCTTATCTCCCGCACGCACTACCTGCTGCACGGTTTGCATGTCGCCCGCGCCCGCCATGCGCGCCTGTTCCAGTTCGCGCTTTTTCTTGCGCTGGAAGGCTTCTTCAAGTTCGTCAACGGAAGTCGCGACCTGGCGTGGCGGACGTCCATTGCCGCCGCGACCGCCAGTGACCACAGACGGAACGCCGGTCTCAGGTCCTTGGGCGGAAGGCTCGTGCGGACCGACGCCGCGCGGCGTTGCTCCCGCGTCCGGCGGACGTTCCATGACCTGCATCAGGTACAGGTAACGGACGGTTTCTTCCTGAAATCGCTGCATCATCTCTTCGAACATGTCATACGATTCGCGTTTGTACTCGACCAGCGGATCGTGCTGTCCGTAACCACGCAGATTGATGCCCTCTTTCAGGTGATCCATCGAGAGGAGATGATCTTTCCACTGCGCGTCGATTACGCTCAGCATGATCATGCGCTCGTGATAGCGCATCGCCTCAGGACCAATCAGCTTCTCTTTTGCGTCGTATCGCTCTTTGAGTTTGTCGAAGACGCCATCGCCAAGTTCCTGCCGGTTCATCTCCTCAGGTTTTAAGCCCTCGGCGTAGATGTCGACGCCGAAACGAGCGATGATCGCGTCTTTCAGTGCTTTGAGATCCCAGTTGTCGACATGCTCTTTCTGGGGACAGAAGCGTTCCAGCATCTCGCCAAGAATTCCCGAAACGTAATCTTCAATGATCAGATCTTTTTGATCGAGACCTTCCAGCAGACGCCGGCGCAATCCGTAAACCGCTTCGCGCTGTTTGTTCATTACGTCGTCGTACTCGAGCAGATGTTTGCGGGCCTCGAAATTTTGGCCTTCGACCGCTTTCTGCGCGGCTTCGATGCGACGCGTCATCATGCGCGATTCGATGGGAACACCTTCTTCCATGCCGAGGCGCTGCAGCATGTTGGAAACCCATTCCTTGGCGAAAATTCGCATCAGGTCGTCTTCGAGCGAAAGGTAGAAGCGCGACGAGCCGGGATCGCCCTGGCGGCCGGCGCGTCCGCGAAGCTGATTGTCGATGCGGCGCGCCTCGTGGCGCTCGGTGCCGAAAATATGCAGTCCCCCAGCGTCGATCACTTCCTGATGTTCACGGTCGGTGTCGGCCTTGTGGCGCGCAAAGATCTCGTTCCACTGATCCGTCGGAACCGCATACTCGTTGCCAGCGTAATACCAGACCGTGCGGTTCGGGTCGTCGACCTCGGCTTCGATCTTGCCCTGCGCAGCGCGGATCGGCTGCGCGACTCCCTTCTTCACGCACTCCTGCTTGGCCATGAACTCGGCGTTGCCGCCCAGCAGAATGTCGGTGCCGCGGCCCGCCATGTTGGTGGCGATGGTGACCGCGCCCTTGCGTCCTGCCTGCGCCACAATTTCCGCTTCACGCTCGTGAAACTTCGCATTCAGCACGACGTGCTGCTTCAGCCCTTTCTTATGGAGCAATTCAGAAAGGCGCTCTGATTTTTCGATTGAGGTCGTGCCTACCAGCACCGGCTGTCCGTTGTCGTGCAGCCTTTGGATCTCATCCGCCGCGGCGAAATATTTTTCCCGCTCGGTGCGGTAGATGATGTCCGGATTCTCGACGCGCAACATAGGACGATTGGTCGGAATAACGAGCACTTCCAGTCCATAAATCTTTTCGAATTCCGGCGCTTCCGTTTCTGCCGTGCCGGTCATGCCCGCAAGCTTCTTGTACATGCGGAAATAATTCTGGAACGTGATGGTGGCGAGCGTCTGATTTTCGCGCTCGATTTTCACGTTCTCCTTGGCCTCGATCGACTGGTGCAGGCCGTCGGACCAGCGCCGGCCCGGCATGAGGCGCCCGGTGAACTCGTCGACGATGATTACTTCGCCATCTTTGACAACGTATTCGACGTCTCGTTTATAAAGCGCGTGCGCTTTGACGGCCGTTTCCACGTGATGCTTCAGCGCCCAGTTTTCCGGATCGGCGATGTTGCCGATGCCCAGCAGTTTTTCGACTTTTTCCCAGCCCTCGTCGCTGACCGTGACGTTGCGATGCTTCTCGTCGACCACGTAGTCGCCCGTCATGATCTTCGGTTCACCCGGCGCCGTATCGATTTCTTCTCCCTTTTCGAGCTTGGGGATAATTCGATTCACTTTGTAGTACTTGTCTGTTGATTCTTCGCTGGCGCCGGAAATAATCAGCGGCGTCCGCGCCTCGTC
>PMSZ01000111.1 GCA_003168235.1 Acidobacteriaceae bacterium | reverse complement strand
CGCGACCTGGAGCCGCACCATCATGACCGACGGCTCGGTCCCTGCCTCCGCCACGTCTGTGATTTACAACCCGAGCCAGGGAACGACCGGAACTTTCTACGCTTTCATTCGGCGGCACGGGTTGTACTCTTCGACCGACGGCCAGCATTTTGCGCGGGTCACAACGCTGCCGATTACGGGGTTGGCGTCCGCGAATTGCCCGACGAGTTCGAACGCCATGAGCTGCACGATTTATCGCGGCGAGTTTGCAGTGGTCTCGGGGCGCAACGAAATGTATGTCTGGATCGTCGATGTGCAGCCCGACGAATACGGAAATCCGCAGCCCTTCGACGAGGGCATTTGGCAATCGCTTAATGGTGGGTCGAATTGGACGCAGATTCCAGATAACGGCATTACCAACTGCGGCGATGATGCCTTTGGACCGGGCAACAGCGGCTGCGGAGTTGAGCAGGGGTGGTACAACCTGGAACTCGCCGCCGTTCCAGATCCTCCGCCTCCGAACTCGACCGGCACTGACATTTACGCCGGCGGCGTCAATCTTTACAAGTGCACGCTGGCGCCCGCCGCGAGCACCACCTGCACGCAGGGCGATTGGATTAACCTGACTCACGTCTACGGCTGCGATCCGCTGGCCGCGCCTGCGCACGTGCATCCCAATCAGCACGGCATGGCGTTCGTGAACGCAAGCGGTCTGACGCCCGGCTACTTCGCGCACGATGGTGGAATCAGCCGCACTCTCGACGGCTACTCAGGACTCGACTCCGGCAGTTGCAGCGGCACAAATCAGTTCGACAGCCTGAGCCAGCCAGCATCCGCCGGCAACACGCAAACCCTTGGCTCGATGACGGAGTTTGTCTCGGTGGCGTTGCATCCGACCGACGCGAATATCTTGCTCGGCGGAGCTCAGGGTAACGGCTCGCCCGCAACCAGCGCGGCTGGCACCAGCAGCACCTGGCAAAATGCTCTCGGCGGCGATGGCGCATTCACCGCCATTAATCCCAACAATCCAACCGAATGGTTTGCCGCGAACCCCTACGTCAACATCATGAAGTGCGAGGCGGGAACGGGGTGCAACGACAGCGGATTTACCGAGATCGTCAGCTCCGCCAGCCTGGGAGGAGACCAAGGCGCATTCGCCACTCCTTATATCCTGGACCCACAGAATGGCGGCCAGATGCTGGTCGGGACCTGCCGCGTCTGGTGGATCAGCACCAGCGGAACTTCGCCGATCGAACTGAGCAATGATTTCGACACGTTCGGCACCGGCGTATGCACCGGCGATGAAATCAATCTCGTCAACGCGCTTGCAGCCGGCGGTCCGCCAGACAACAGCGGCAACTCCGAAGTTGTGTATGCAGTCACCAACGGATTTGGTCCACTGAGCGAGTCTCCGGGCGGCGAGGTGTGGGTCACTACCAACGCCGGCGTCAATCTGATGAGCAACGTGACCCAGAATCCGACGCAGAATGTGAACCCCGAGGGCTATGCGATCTCCTCGGTCGCAATGGATTCTTCCGACCCCACCGGCAGCACTGCGTATGTCGGCATCATGGGATTCAGCACGTCCGGCAATCCCACGTCTCACGTGTGGCAAACGACGAACGCAGGCGCGAGCTGGAACGATTGGACTGGCACGGGATCTGCCGAGCTCCCTGACGATCCGGTGAACGCCTTGCTGGTCGATTCTTCGGTTACGCCCTCGCAGATTTATGTGGGGACCGATGTCGGCGTTTTTGTAAGTTCGACGGCTTCTCCGAAGTGGCAGGAAGTTGGTCCTGCACCGGGCGCCGGGGTTTCGGGATATCTGCCCAATGCTCCGGTCACGGCCTTGCAACTCTACAATCCCGCCCACGGCATCAAGTCTTTGGCGCGGCATTTGGAACTATGTTCTCGTCAGCTCGCCCAGCTTCACCAACGTGATTTCCAACACGCCGCAAACTGTCTTTCCCACCCAGAACGCAATCTTCAACGGCACTCTGACTTCGCAAGATGGTTACGACGCTCCGGTAAATCTAAGTTGTACCGGCGACGTTCCACCCACCTGCACCATGCAGCCTACCCAAGCCAAATTTTCGGGAAATCCTCTGGCCGCCACTTATACGATGACCGCTGGTGGAACGCCAGCCGGCACCGTCGGGAACTTTGTTTTCAACGCCAATGCGGTAGGCACCGACCAACACCAAACCACCGTCGCCGCGACCGTCACGTTACAGGTCGTGGATTTCAATTTGACCGCGCCTAATCCGGATTCTCTGACCGTCGACCAGGGCGGAACTTCGGGACCCGCGACTTTCCGGGTAACCGCAGCGGGAAGTTTTGCCGGGACCGTAACGTTGAGTTGTCCATCGGGACTTCCTTCGGGGGCAGCGTGCGTGTTTTCGCCGTCGAGCTCAGTTAACCCAACGTCCTCGACGCCAGTGACGGTCACTTTGACCGTGACCGCTGCGACCGGAACTCCGGCGGGTGGTCCGGTGACAGTGACGCTTGCGGCGGCGACCGCTGGAGCGCCGGCGACAAAAACGCAGACCTTCAGCTTGACGGTAACCGCTCCGACCGGAGATTTCGAGATCGCAGTGACGGCGACTCCGGCTACGACTGTCGTAAGTCAGGACGTAACCTGGAGCGGCACGCTGACGTCGATCAACGGATACAACAAGAGCGTGACTTTGAGTTGTACGACTGGAGATCCGACGACATGCAGCTTTTCGCCAGCAAAGGTAACGCCAACTGCCAAGGGCGCTGCATTCACAGCAACGCTCGGCAGCGCGACGGCAGCCGCGTTCACCTTCACCATTCAAGGCACGGATGGCACGCTGACGCACGCCACGCCCACCGANNGCTGACGGTAGGAACAGATGTGACCTGGACCGACACTGGTGGCGATACCTCCACGGTGCTGGCAGGACAAACGGCCAACTATACTTTTTCAGCCGTTCCGCTCGGCGGCGCGACCTTCAACACCGGAGTGACTTTCGCCTGCGCGAATTTGCCGTCACTCACCGACTGCGGGTTTAACCCGCCCGCGATCGCGGCGGGATCGCAAGCGACAACCGTGACGGTCACGATTTCGACGACGGGACCGAACCTGGGAGATGGCTCGGTCCGCAAGCGGACGAGCGCCCTTGCCGGTCAACCTCGTACGAGGCGCGGCCCTACCTCGCAGCCGCTGGCGCTGCTCATGTTCGCCTGGGTGGCGCTGGCGGGAGTTGTGGGTCTAACCCTAACCGGCCGCGTCAAGTCGGGTCTCGATTCGCGTCTCTGTGTAGGCATCACGGCGATCTGCCTGGCGCTCGGCTTGCTCGCGGAGCTTTCCTGCGGCGGCGTAGGCGGCGGTGGGGGAACGCAAACGCCGGTCACGGTGACAGTCAATCCGCCGGCAGGAACCGTGCTGTACGCCGACGAAACCGGTAACTCGTGGCCACCCGGAGTGACGCAGCAGCAGTTCACCGCAACAGTGAATAACTCCTCGGACCAGACCGTAACCTGGGCGGTGCTGGGAGGAAACTCAAACGGCACCATCGACGGCTCTGGCATGTACAGCGCACCGGCCGGGGTGCCGAGTCCGACGGGAGTTACAGTGACGGCGACGTCGGCGCAAGCATCAACGGCAGGATCGGCGTTCCTGAACATAGCGACACCGACGCCGCTCGGAACATCGCAGATCACAATAACCGCGACCGCCGCCGGCGGAGCGCCACACGGCGACATGGTCACGCTCATCGTGCAGTAGGCCGTTTGCTTCGAAACCCGCATCTGTCAATCTGGTGTAGTCTGGCTGAGAACCCAACTAACAGAATGCCCGGAGAATCATCATGGGGAAAAGTGTAGGCAGAAAGACGAAGGTCGCGGTTTTGGGGGCGGGCAAAATGGGATCGATCCTGCTGCAGTCGTTTCTCCGCGATGGGTTGTTGTCCCCGGCACAAACCTGGGCGACGGTGGCGCATCCGGAACGCGCGCGCATGCTGAAAGAGAAGTTGAAGGTTCGCGCCGGAACCGACAACTCCAAGGCGGTGAAAGACGCGGACATTATTTTTCTCTGCGTGAAGCCGCAGGTGGTTGCGGATGTGATGCGCGAGATTCGCACGCACGTAAACGAGAAGCAGCTTCTGATTTCCGTTGCGGCGTCGGTTCCCACCGACATGATCGAACGCGCGATAGAAAAAGACA
>PMSZ01000521.1:649-19223 GCA_003168235.1 Acidobacteriaceae bacterium | reverse complement strand
TCGGAATCATCAAGGCGCGATCGAACAAAGTGTGAAGAAGCAGTGTATAAGGTTTCGAAACTTCAGGGTTTCAAGGTTGCAATCTCGGCTACTAAACACTCCCAATGCGTGAACCCTCATCGGAATCCAGTGAATCTTTATACTAGATGCCCGATACTGGATACTCCATGAAACCACCGCCAAGTCACGGCAAGCCTCGACCGCGAGTCGTCATTGTCGGCGCCGGCTTCGGAGGCTTGACCGCCGCGCGCCGGCTGGCCAAATTTCCCGTGCAGATCACGCTGGTGGATCGCAGGAACCATCACACTTTTCAGCCGCTACTTTATCAGGTTGCGACTGCGGGACTGTCTCCGGGCGAAATCGCGGCGCCAATTCGTTGGATCTTGCGAACCCGCTCTAATGTTGAAGTGTTACTTGAAGAAGTAGTGGATTTTAATCTGCAACAAAAGCAAGTCGTGACCAGAGAGCAGGTCATCGATTACGACTACCTAATCGTCGCCTCCGGGGCCACACACGCATATTTCGGTCATGACGAATGGGAGCCGCTGGCTCCCGGCCTGAAAACGATTGAAGATGCGCTCGAGATTCGCCGGCGGGTTCTGCTCGCGTTCGAACTCGCCGAGCGCCATGCCGCCGCGCGACAGGCCGCTCGGCTACAGACCGACGACCAAGGCGGCGACACTCAAGGCGAACCGCTAGCCGAATCTCCCCTGCGTTTCGTGGTCGTTGGAGGTGGTCCCACCGGCGTCGAACTTGCCGGAACGCTGGCCGAAATTGCGCGGCACTCCTTGACGAATGAGTTTCGCAACTTCGATCCGCGGCAGAGCCGCATTCAGCTCATCGAAGGTGGTCCGCGCGTTCTGCCTGCCTACTCTGAAAGTCTTTCGCGCAAGGCCGAGCAACAACTCCAACACCTGGGCGTCGAAGTCCTCACCAACCACATCGTCACGCGCATCGAGCCTGGAGCAGTCTTGGCTGGGGATAGAAAGATTCCCGCCCAAGTAGTTCTGTGGGCAGCGGGAGTCGCCGCCTCGCCACTCGGCAAACAATTAGGAGTTCCAGTGGACCGCGCCGGACGCGTGCTGGTTGGCCCAGACCTCAGCATTCCGGGACATGCGGAAGTCTTTGTGATCGGCGACCTCGCTGCGCTCAACGACGACGAAGGCAAAATGCTTCCCGGCGTCGCGCCGGTTGCTATCCAGCAGGGCGAGTGGGTGGCGCGAACCATCGCACGCGATCTTGGAGATGAACCGCGGGGCAATTTTCATTATCACGACAAAGGCAGCCTCGCCACCATCGGCCGTGCCGCAGCCGTCGCCCAGTTCGGTAAGTTCGAGATCTCCGGATTCTTCGCGTGGCTGGCGTGGCTGTTGGTCCACATTCTTTTTCTCATCGGATTTCGCAATCGCCTGCTGGTGATGATTCAGTGGGCGTGGTCGTACATTACCTATGATCGCGGCGCCCGGCTGATCACGGGCAGAGACGATCTGCCGGGTTGGATCGAACCCAAACCGGGCGTTGAAGCGAACTTTGAAGCGAATGACGCCGGCGCAAAAACTGCTACAAGCGGCAATGGTACAAAAGGCAACACATGAGTGAGGAGTTGGTTCTAGTCACAGGCGGGTCAGGTTTTATCGGAGCGCACTGCATTTTGCAGCTGTTGAACGCCGGGTATCGCGTGCGGACGACTGTGCGCTCCCTAAAGCGCGAAGCCGACGTGCGCGCCATGCTCAGGGTTGGCGGCGCAGCGCCCGGGGAATCGCTCTTATTTGTGGCTGCCGATCTCATGTCTGACGGGGGCTGGCCAGAGGCCGCCGCGGGGTGCAGATATGTGCTGCATGTGGCGTCGCCGTTTCCCATGAATATTCCCAAACACGAAGACGACCTGATCGTGCCCGCGCGCGAAGGTGCGCTCCGGGTGCTGCGCGCGGCGCGCGAGGCTGGCGTAAAGCGGGTTGTGCTGACCTCCTCATTCGCGGCGATTGGCTATGGACACGCGCCGCAGGAAACACCGTTCAACGAAACAGACTGGACTGACGTCAATGGCAAAGATGTGAGCGCCTACGCCAAATCAAAGACTTTGGCCGAACGCGCGGCTTGGGACTTCATCGCCAAGGAGGGCGGCGGGCTGGAGCTCTCTGTCGTAAATCCGGTCGGGGTGTTTGGCCCCGCCCTCGGGGCGGATTATTCGACCTCGATTGCCATCGTGGAACGCATGATGAATGGGGCTGTGCCCGGGTTGCCGCGGATTGCTTTTGGCATCGTCGATGTGCGCGATGTTGCCGACCTTCACCTGCGGGCCATGGTCGAGCCGGCCGCCAAGGGCGAGCGCTTTCTGGCTGTCGCTGGCGAGTTTGTCTCGCTCCTCAGCATGGCGAAGATACTAAAAGAGCGCCTCGGTGCTGCCGCCAAACGCGTGCCGATCCGCCAACTACCCGATTGGTTGATGCGCGTCGCCGTAGTTTTCGATCCATCGTTGAAGCTCGTTGTGCCTGAGCTTGGCAAAACGAAAAACGCCAGCAACGCCAAGGCTAAGAGCGTACTGGGCTGGACGCCGCGTTCGAATGAAGAGGCCATCGTTGCTACCGCGGAAAGTCTGGTGCGGCTCGGATTGCTCCGCGATTCGGCCGGCGTTTCCCGCAAACAACAACCGGCCGGCAACTAACGAATATAAGGATCAGCTGCCGGTTGCCCCGATATAATCACCTTGTCGTGAAACGTGCTGCTGTTTTCGTCTTCGTGGCTTCGCTGTGTTTCTGCCTGTCATCCCGCGGCCAGGAGAGCCCCGCCCCGACCCAAGCTGTCGCTGGCCGAACGATGGTCGTTCTTCCCTTCGAAAACGCTTCTCCGACACCGGGACTGGATTGGCTCGGCGAATCCTTTCCTGAGACTCTTTACCAGCAGCTCAATTCACCGCTGTTGTACGTAGCCAGCCGCGACGAACGTCTGCGCTCCTACGATCGCCGCGGAATTCCCGCCGGCGTGCACCCGTCGCGGGCGACTCTCTACCGCATCGCCGAAGAAATGGATGTAGACTACGCTGTCCTCGGGTCCTACAGCTACAACGGCACGCGTCTTTCGGCGACCGTGCAGTTGCTCGACATGCGCGCGCAGAAGCTATCATTGCCGACTACCGAGTCCGCGTCCCTGGCCGAACTTGGCAGCCTGCAATCGGCGCTGGCGTGGGACTTGCTTCACCTCGTCCGAAGTGATTTCTCTGAGTCAAAGGAAAAATACATCGCCGGCGTTGCTCCGATACGTCTCGACGCTCTGGAAAACTACATTCAAGGTGTTCTTGCCACGACGGCCGCAGAAAAAGAACAGCACTTTCGTGAAGCGGCTCGCCTGAATCCTGATTATTCCGAAGCTTGGCTTGAGCTAGGCGAGACGTACTATGCACAACGCGCTTACGAACCGGCGATCGCCGCGCTTAGCCAAATCCAGCAGAACGGCCAGCAGTCTTCTGCAGTCTCAGGAGCGGTAGTCTCAGGCTCGGTAGTCTCAGGCGCTTTGATCCGCGAGGCCAGCTTCTATCTCGGACTCGCCGCCTACGCCCACGGAGATTTCGCCAGATCCGAAAGTGCCTTCGAATTCGTCGTCGCGCGCGTACCGCTGGCCGAAATCTATAACAACCTGGGAGTGGTTGCTGCACGCCGCGGCCAGAAAAAAGCAGCTGACGATTTTGAGAGGGCGATTCAAGACGACCCCAGCGACGCCGACTATCACTTCAATCTGGGAGTTACGCTGGCGTCCTCCGGCGACCGCGCCGGGGCCGCTCGTGAAATGCGGGCTGCGCTCGATCGCCGCCCCAACGACGCGGAGGCGAAAATGCTGCTGGATTCGCTCGCTCCGGGCGCTGGCAGTTCTGCTTCCGGCGATATCGTCCCGAGCAGTGCAACATTAAAGATTCCGGCCGAGCGCATCAAACGCAACTACGAGGAGAGCGCCTTCCGCCAGATGACCACGCAGATGGAAGGCTGGGCGGAGCAGCAATTCGCGCGCTCCGATCCCCGCGCCCACGCACACTTTCACATTGAACTGGGCCAGGAGCTCATGGCCCACGGATTCACTACCGAAGCCGAGGCCGAATTCCGACACGCAGCTGCCGTCGATCCCTCGAGCACTGCGGCTCTTACCGCCCTTGCCGAAGACTATGACGCGCGTGGCGACACGCACGCGGCCCGCGCCGAGGCCGAAGCAGCGCTGCGCATTCACGAGTCCGCTGAAGCTTATCTGGTTCTCGTGCGCCTCGATCTGCAGGAAAATAAAATTGCAGCGGCCACGCAGGACATCGAGCGCGCATTGCAACTTGAACCCGCGAATCCCGCCGGTCAAGAGCTGAAACGCGCCCTCACGGCCAAGCTCGCGGAGAAGTCGCAGCCATGAAATCAGGCTCCAGGTATCAGGTCTCAGGTGTCGGGTGTCAGGTGTCAGAGTTCGCTGGCAAAAAACTGTGGCGCCTACTTTTCGCGCTCGCGACTACGTTAGCGCTGGCGGCTTCTTGTTCGGCCGATGTCCTGAGAATCTCGGTTGACGATGCCATCCAACCCATTACTGCGGAATACATCGCGCGTGCACTCGAGACGGCGGCAGCAAATCACGATCAGGCTGTATTGATCGAGATCAATACTCCGGGAGGACTGGTTGATTCAACGCGCAAGATCATCGAATCGATCGTGGCTTCGCCGGTGCCGGTCATCATTTATGTGACGCCGAGCGGCAGCCGCGCTGCTTCTGCCGGCTTCTTTATTCTTGAATCGGCTGACATTGCAGCGATGGCTCCCGGAACCAATACTGGCGCGGCACATCCCGTCATCCTTGGCGAGAAGATGGATGACGTGATGAAACAGAAACTGGAGAACGACGCGGCGGCGCTGATGCGTTCCGTTGTGGCCAAACGCGGCCGCAATGTCGAGGTCGCCGAGAGCACGGTACGCGAGTCGAAGTCGTTTACCGAACAGGAGGCCCTCGACAAGAAGCTGATCGAATACATTGCTCCAACCGAGCAGGACCTGTTTCGGCAGCTGAGCGGGAAGAGCTTCAAGCGCTTCAACGGGACGAGCGTCACGCTCAACCTGACCAACGAAAGCGTGCGCGATTACCGCATGACGCTAAAGGAGCGCATCCTGAGCTACCTGATGGACCCGAACATCGCGTTCATCCTGCTGGCGATCGGAGCGCTGGCGCTTTATGCGGAGTTCAACCATCCTGGTGCGGTCATTCCCGGGACTGTGGGAGTGGTCTTTATTCTTCTTGCGGCATTTGCACTCAACCTGCTGCCTGTGCGTTTCGCCGCGATTGCCATGATTGTCGGAGCGTTTGCCCTGTTTGCGGCCGAAGCCAAATTCGCCAGTCATGGCGTGCTTACCACCGGAGGAATCGTGCTGCTGACGCTCGGTGGACTTTTTCTGGTCGACGCGCCGATTCCTGAGATGCGCGTTCACCTTACGACCGCGCTTGCAGTCAGCATTCCGCTTGGCATTATCACGGCGTTTCTGATGAGCATTGCGGTGCGCGCTCGCCGCAACAAGATTGTTACCGGCGAACAAGGATTAATCGGCGAAATCGGAATCGCCGAAACCGCACTTGCGCCCGCGGGAAAAGTTTTTGTTCACGGCGAACTGTGGGACGCTGTGTCCAGCATTCCTGTTTCCGCGGGAGAACAAGTTGTGGTGCGGCAAATCGATGGACTCACTCTACGAGTCGAGCCGATAGCGGCTGCAAAGCCGGCGACGGCGTAAGTCCCGCGGCGAAAGGCGTAGGTTAAAGACGTCGGTTAGAGACCTCGGCTTTGGATTACTTGGCCAATGCGCCCGGAATGATCCCCTCGGTCAACGTGAAACTGGAGCCGACACTGCCGACTACGGCCGACTTGCGCGTCAGGCCGACACGTTCTCTCAATCGATACACCGCTTCTATGCCAGTGCAATGCGCGCCGAGGAGATTTGCGACCTTGAATTCTTTCAGCTCATCGCCGGTCCAATTGAGTTGTTCATCGGTAGCGGGAAATAGATGCAGGCCGCCTACGACTCCATAGACCGGCCGGTCGCCGAATTTGCCCGTCGCATCCGTCAGGATGTTGACGATCCCAGCGTGCCCGCAACCCGTCACTACAACCAAGCCTCGAGTCGTATTGAGCACTAACGATTGATCCTCAGGAATGTTGTCCTCGACCAAGCCTTCCGGTGTCTGCACTTTTCCGGTCGCGGACCAATTGTGCTCCGGATATTTGCGCGGCACTGGGCCGGTCAACCACGCGCCGGGAAAAATCTCGGCGTATTCAGAGTGCTCGATAAATTTTCCGCCCGTGGCTTCATACTCCTTGCGAATCGCAATCATGGTGTTGGCTTCGCCCTGCGCCGACGGCCGGCTATAGAAGATCCCCTTGGCCACGTGGACTACTGACAGCGCCGCAGGATTTTTCTTCATCATCTCGCGCCGCAGCGTGAGCAGGCCAGAGACGTGGTCCCAGTGATTGTGAGTGAGAATGACCTCGTTCACGTCTGACAGGTCAATGTTCAGAGCGCGCGCATTCTGAAGCACTGTATCGGGATGAGCGCCGGTGTCGAGCAAAATGCGATGGCCATCGGCTTCGACCAGCGCAGAGAAACCCCACTCGCCCATTCCTGCCATGTCTGCGACAAGCATCGTGGAAAGCAGAGTGATTTTGAGTGTTCGAATCTGGGCCGCAGAATCGGCTGCACTGCTGGCGGATGCCTGTGCTTCAGCCAATTGCGGTCCGATCTTCGGGATCGACGAAAGGGAAAGGATGGCGATGGCTGCGAGCGTGGTCAGGAATCGGGCGTGCGTTCTCATAGCCATAATTTATACCTCCGTGTGCGCGCATTACGCTATACAAACTGGACCATATCCAGCGGGTTGGTAAATGGCTCCCCGAATCATCCTGAATACTCCACCCTCGTGTTCAGCGCAGCCCGCGGACGCTTGCGTGCGCTACAATCCGCTCAGAAGATAAAAGAGAGATGGAGGCGGTTATGGATCTCGGATTTCCGGCGATCGCGATTGCGGTCATCATTGTTGTCATTTATCTGCTGAGTTCCATCAAGATCCTGGCGGAATATGAGCGCGGTGTGATTTTCCGGTTGGGACGGTTGCTGGGCACGGCCAAGGGTCCGGGCGTGATTCTGGTGTTTACGCCGATTGACCGGATGGTGCGGATTTCGCTGCGGCAGGAGGCGCTGGAGGTTCCTCCGCAGGACATTATTACGCGCGACAATGTGACGCTGAAAGTGAATGCGGTGATCTTCTTACGGGTGATCGATCCGAATAAAGCGGTGGTGGAAGTTTCAAATTACGCTTACCAGACTTCGCAGTTTGCACAGACGACATTGCGATCCGTGCTCGGCGAACAGGAACTCGACGAACTGCTGGCGCACCGCGACAAAATCAATCTGCGGTTGCAGAGCATCCTCGATACGCACACCGCGCCTTGGGGCGTGAAGGTTGCGAACGTGGAAGTGAAGCAGGTAGATATGCCGGAGTCGATGCTGCGCGCGATGGCGAAGCAGGCGGAGGCGGAGCGGGAAAAGAGGTCGAAGATCATCCACGCGGAGGGCGAATTTTCGGCGGCGCAGCGGCTGGTGGATGCGGCGCACTTGCTGTCGTCGGAGCCGGCCAGCATTCAGCTGCGGTACTTGCAAACACTGACGGAAATTGGCGTGGAGAAGAATACGACGGTGGTGTTTCCGGTGCCGATCGATTTCTTCTCGGGCATGCAAAACTTGCTGGCGGCCGGAAAAGCGGCGGCCACGCCGGCGAAAACCTAGAGGTCAAAGTTAATTTCCATGGCAACGGCTCAGCAAGACACGGAGATCACGCTTGGCACGGGTCGCATGCTGGCGATTTTTTTTACGTTTGTGCTGATTTGCGCTTTTTTCTTTGCGATCGGATTTTCGCTGGGCAGAAAAACTGCGCTGGCTGGAACGGGCAACCTGCTGAACGGGGGCGGCGCGGCTCCGGCAACAATTGTGCGGCCGTCGGCGGCAAAGAGCGACGCGGCCCAGGCAGCGGCCCAGTCGTCATCGCCCCAGACAAGCGACTTTAGTTTTTACAAGGCTGTAGGCGAGAAAAATGCTGGGGCTACTCCAACGTCTCTAGACGCGAAGACCCAAACACCGCCTGTGACCGCAGCGTCAGCCACGACACCGGCGACGGACGCTCCAGCAAGCGGGACAGCGGAAACGGCGCCCGCAACCGGCGGATACTACGTGCAAGTTGCAGCGGTCAGTCGACAGGAGGACGCCGAGGCGCTGGTCGAGGCACTGAAGAAAAAACAGTATCCGGCGTTCACGGCGAACAATCCGGCAGCGGATAAGTTCTATCACGTTCAGGTTGGGCCCTACGCGGACATCAAGGAAGCAGAGGCGATGCGTGCGCGGCTGATCGGGGATGGATACAATCCGATTGTGAAGAAGTAGAAAACATTTCGTAATTTTGCAATTGGGTAATTTTGTAATTTAAGCCGAGGCCCCTAGTCTGAAGATTACACAATAACTCGACTACAAACTTTCCAGTTTTTTCATGTCCGATTCTGAGCCCGATCTCGACCGCTTTCTTCACGCCATTGCCGATCCGGCTCGCCGACGGATTCTGCAGGTGCTCAAGGAGAAGGGCGGTTCCTCCATCGGCAAGGAGACGGGGCTTTGCGCCGCCGATATTGAACAGCGTGTGAAGCTGGCGCAGCCTACGGTGTCACACCATATGAAAATTCTGGAGAAGGCCGGGTTAGTGGAAGCCGCGAGGGCAGGCCACTGGCGCTGGTATCGGCGGAAAGAGAAGTTGATCGCGGAAATGACGCGGCGGCTGAAGAGTCAGCTTTAGCGGGAAAGATTTGTAGCAGGGATGTCTTCAGAAGAAATGGCGGAGACGAAACGGCGAAGAATAACGGCTATGTTCCCGCGCCTGCGGCATAGGATTTGTCTTCGCTCTTTTCTTTCGCCTTCGCGGACGGTTTGTCTTCTCTTTGGCTGAGGGCGCGGACTTGCGTAATAAGGTCCGCCACTTCGAAAGGCTTGGCCAGCGCGGGCACGCCGTGTTCCTGCAGGAAGGTTCGAGTCTCCTCGTCGATCACGGTTGAGAATGTCAGCAGCAGACCCTTCTCAAGTCCGGGACGGTGTTGCGCGATCCAATCGTGCATCTCGCGGGCGGTGCATCCACCGGGCATGCGTCCGTTCATCACGACGACGTCAAAATGACCGTTGCGCAGCCGGTTCTGCGTGTCTTCGATGCTCATGGAGGTGGTGACGTCCGCTCCGGCGCCGACCAGAACGTCGCGTTCGAACTCCAGCACAGCCTCTTCGTCTTCCACCAGCAATATGCGTCCTCTGAGGACCGACTCGCGCCGTGTAGCCTCTACTGTCTCAGGCACTGCGGATTTATCGCTCGCCAGCAGGCGGACTTCGATGGTCGCTCCACCCTCATCGCGATTGCGCGCCACGATTTCACCACCGTGTTCCTTGACGATGCCATAACAGATGCTCAAGCCAAGGCCGGTTCCCTTGCCCACTGATTTGGTGGTGTAGAAGGGATCGAAAATCCTGCTCGGGTCTTTGATTCCGGGGCCGCTATCGTCGAATTCGACGCAAACGTACGTGTCCTTCTTGAACACGCGCACTTTCAACACGCCTTTGCCGCTGCTCTCGACCATGGCATCGAGCGCATTGTTCACGATATTCAGGAAGACCTGTTCCAACTGATGAGGATCGCCGACGACCGAAGGCACATCATCGGGGATTTCCCGCTCGAGCGAAACGTTGTTCACTTTCAGGTCGTACTCGCGCAACATGAGCGATTCTTCCAGCACCTTGCGGAGATCGACTTCCTGCTTCTGCGGCTTGCGCTGGCGAGCAAAGGAGAGCAGGTTCTGCACTACCCGATGCGTCCTCTGCGCCTGCTTGAACAGTTTGCGCACGTACTCAGCGGAACGCTGATCGAGACCCGCGCCCTCGAGCAGTTGCGCGTAACCGAGGATTGCCGTGAGCGGATTATTCAACTCGTGCGCTACTCCGGCAATCAACTGGCCGACGGCTGACATTTTTTCGCTTTGCAGTAATTGCTCCTGCGTGCGGCGGAGGTCTTCATAGGCACGGCAAGTCTCTTCGTAGAGCTGCACTTTTTCGATGGTGGTCGCCAGTTGCCTGCTGATGGCGACGAGCAGATTCTCATCATTGCTCGAATAGTGCCGGTCTTCTTTGCTGGCAATGCCCATGATGCCGATGGGTTTTTCCTTGCCCCAGAGCACGACCCATATCCAGCACGGCAGACGATCGGCGCAGGCAAACTCCACTACCGACGGCGGCAGGTGTGGAACAAAATCCTGGGTCACCACTTCCGCTCGTGAGCGCATGACCAGATCGCCCAGTCCCTCGGGAAAAACAACTTCCGCCATGCGCACGCGCGCCTCGCTGCGTGGACCCCAACCTGCGCGCCGCCGGTAGGTCCCCTCCGGTTCGACCGCGAGATAGACCGAGCCGGTCTCCGCTCCGAACAGCGAGATCACCTGACGCAGCGTCAGATTCAGAATTTCATCGAGATCGAACGACTGCGTCGCGATGACAGCCATGGCGTTCAGCGCGTTCAATTCGCGATTGCGCCGCCGCATCTCGTCTTCCGAGCGTTTCTTCTCGGTGATGTCGAGAACAAAGCCTTGATAGCGCTCAATGTGGCCCTTCGCGTCGCGAGTGGCAAAGCAGCTCTGCGCGACGGTCAGGAGAGTGCCATCTTTGCGGCGTACCGTGACCTCGAAGTTGCGCACGTAGTTGTGCGCCTCGATCTCTCTGCGGAAAGCCTCCCGCTCCTCCGGAACCGCGCTCAACACGCTCCCCAGATCAAGCGCCATCAACTCGTCACGGTTGCTATATCCGAGCATGGTGACGAAGGCGTCGTTACAGTCGAGCAGATCGCCTTCCGGCGTCGCCACGAACACGCCCTCCTGCGCTTGCTCGAACAGCATGCGGTATTTTTCTTCAGCCACCTGACGTTCGGTGGCGTCGTGCACCACGTGGATGGTGCCTTTCTGCCCGCTCCCCTGCTCGGCGTAGGATGAGGTCGAAACCACAGACTGGCCACCGAAACAGGGATCCGGAGCTTCAATTACTCCTTCACCATGCGCGCAGTAGGGGCATCCGCTCCAGGCACGGCGTTGGGGCAGAACTTCTTTACAAAGACTGCCCAAAACGTCGGCCGGCGCTTTTCCCAGGCGCTGCAGCAGGGCTTGATTGCTTCTGAGAATGCGGAAATCCGCATCGTGCGCCAGAATCAGGTCCTGGATGGAATCGAAGGTATTCGTCCATTGGCGCTGCGAGCGCAGCACCTGCTCCAGCAAACGCAGATTCTCGGTCGCGATCCCTAGCGCCTGCGCCGCCGTTTCCAGAAATTCCAGTTCATCATGAGCGTGACGGCGGTTGCTGGAGTAGCCGAACGACAGCATGCCGATCACGGTTTTCTTGCCGACCACAGGCAACAGCACGGCGTGACGAATTCCGTGCTTGCTGAGTTGTTCACGCTCCGCGAGGGGCATTTCCGCGAGTTTCCGGACCGCAGCCCGGTTTTCCTGCAGGACACGGGTCTGCGCCTCCTCGGTTTCAAATTGAGTAATAGCGCGAAGAAATTCGCCCGACAGGCCAGCATGTTGAGTTGGTACCAGACGGTCGCCATCCATCAACTGGAACCAGGCTGCCTTCGCCCCAGCGATGGTTTTGAGCTTCTCCAGCGCGGTCTGGATCATGGGGGCGTGATTTTGGCCGCGCGCGATAGTCGCCGTCAACTCGTTGAGGACCGCCAGCCGGCGGGTGCGCACGCGGGAATCGTCGAGAACGATCAGCAGGAGGCTCGCGCCGAAAAGCACTTCCGTGAACAGATACGCTTCATTCGGAATGCGGCTGGTAAAGGGCGGCCAGTTCAGATTCAAAGTCAGCAGACCGGCGCCGAATAGGAAAGCACCCGGACCAATCCGGCCAGCGCGATGGCGCAAGAGTTCGATGACGGCCAAGGCGGCCAGAAGCCGGCACGCCACATCCACTCCCATTCCCAGCGTTTTCGAATGGACGGAATAGAGCGCGTCCGGAAAATACATCGGCCGCATGGCCGCAAAGACCGCCAGCACCCACCAGATGGGGGCCAAAATGGTCAACTCTCGCCGCGCCTGGGCCGACATCAATGCCGCTGCAGCGAACAACCCGATCGCCAGAACAAAGTCGGCCTGGGCGAAAGCCGCCATCGGCTTCGAGAGGACGGGCAACTCACCTCCAGTTGCTCCGCCGCTCACCCAGAGAAACGAACCGTATGCGATCCAGCCCGCGCCCCACACCAGCAGACATTTTTCGCGAAAGGCCCGAAAGAAAAGCAGACTCAATGCCACCGCGACCAACGTGGCAGTCTCCCGCGCCGTCAGCCAGGGGACGGTCATCAAGCCAATCCGATTCCCAAACAGCCAGGCAGGACCCATAAATAGACGAGCGGCGCCAATAGGCGCACGAACACCCAGTCTTTTACATATCACGCGCACCGTCCGTATTTGCCGGATTTCCGCCTCCAATTGGTTACTTTCGGAATGTGAAGTCCACGCCTAGAATGAGCGATACATTCAGTCAGGCCTATGCCAAATGAACGCATCCTTGTCGTCGACGACGAGGAAACAATCCGCGAGATTGTCTGCTCCATGCTGGGCGGCGCGCATTTTCAGACGCGTCAGGCCGCCAATGGCGTAGAAGCCCTGTCGATTCTGGAATCGGGCGACGAATTCGACCTTGTCCTTTCGGATCTGATGATGGCCGAAATGGATGGGATCGCCCTTCTGGAGCGCGCCAAAGAGCTCTACCCTGACATGCCGATTGTCATGGTCACGACCGTCCATGACATTTCTGTTGCGCTGCAGGCGATTCGCAACGGTGCCTACGACTATTTGCCCAAGCCTTTTGAGCGCGAGCAACTACTGGCCACGGTGCGGCGCGCGCTGGAAAATCGCCGCCTGAAGCGCGAAAATGATGCTTATCGCACGAATCTGGAAGTCCTGGTTGCCGAACGCACCCAGCAATGGAAGACCGCGCTCACCAATTTGGAAAGATCTTACGACATCACGCTGGAAGCTCTGGGAGATGCGCTGGACTTGAAAGACGCCGAAACTGAAGGTCACTCCAGGCGGGTCACGGCTTACACTATCGCAATTGCGCGCAAGATGGGATTGCCCAAGGAAGAAATCAACATCATCGCCCGCGGCGCTTTTTTGCACGATATCGGCAAGATGGCCATTCCCGATGACATCCTGCGCAAGCCGGGGAAGCTAACCGAAGACGAAATGGCCATTATGAAGGAGCACTGCTTCCGCGGCTACAAGATCATCTCGCGCATACCGTTTCTGTCGGAAGCAGCCGAGATTGTTTATTCCCACCAGGAGCGCTACGACGGGCTCGGCTATCCTCGAGGATTGAAGGGTGATGAGATTCCTCTCGGGGCGCGTATGTTTTCTATCGCCGACACGCTTGATGCGATGACCTCCGACCGGCCGTACCGTCCGGCACAAAGCTTTCAGGCGGCGCGCAAAGAAATCGAACTCTGGTCGGGCCGCCAGTTCGATCCCCAGATCGTCAAAATTTTCCTCGAGATGCCCGACAATATCTGGGAAGACCTGCGAAAAGACATCAATGGCCCGGACTCGCCGCTGCCGAAGCTCTAAGCCGCAGCCGCTCTCCAACCTAATCGCTCGCTTCTTTTGACTGCAATCTCGACTGCAATCTGGCAGGATCGAAGCGTTCCGACTATAGAGGCGCGGGGACGCGTTCTGCGGCTCGGAATATCCGTTAAGATCGAAGAGAGATCACGGCAGAAGTCGAAGGAGAAAGCCGATGAAAATCAGCCTGGTTAGCCTTTGCGCAGTGCTCGTTCTGAGCGCTTTTTCCGTTGCGCAAAGTTCTGCCGTCAACGCTCAGCCCAATACGGTTCTCGTGGGCGCCGACGGCAAGTGTGAAACCGCGCCCGATACAGCGCTCATTCAGTTCAACATTTCGACCCAGGCCGATACCGCCAAAGACGCCTACGACCAGGCATCCAAGCAGGCCGAGGCCACGCGCCAGGTATTGCGAGCCAACGGCATCGATCCCAAAACTGCCGAGATCGGGTTCTTTTCAGTGAATCCTCAATACGATTGGAAAAACGTGAAGCACAAGGTAATCGGCTACCAGGTCACGACCAGCGTCAGCTTGAAGCTTAAGGATTTTTCCAAGATCGGCCCGGTCACCGAGCAACTGGCCGATGCCAGCGTCGGAGAGAGCCAGTCGCTCAGCTATACGCTCGACGCGACGGAAGAAGCAAAGGGCAAAGCTGTGGCAGACGCCTACCGACGGGCGCGCGCTTCGGCGCAGTCTCTCGCTAATGCCAGTGGACGCGTGCTCGGCGAACTTTCCTACGCTTCGGTCGACACGTTCGAGAACATTCGCGTGCTCGCGCCGAGGACTTTCCATGCCAAGGCGGCGATGACAGCGCAAGCCCCCGCGCCGACCGAGGAATTCTCACCTCAGAACGTGACGGTCACCGCTCATGTGAACGCTGTATTTAGTTTGAAGTAGATTCTGCTCGGCATGGGCTGAAACCCGTGCCCTTGCCAACCCTGATCGTGGGATGGTTGTCAGTCGTTGCGGGCTATGGCTTCGTGTTTTGAAGAAATCCGGGTCGCGTCCACAGTCACGTCGCGCTGAATTTCCATCTGGATCGAAGTCCCCGCTTCGAGTCTCACATCGGTTCCCCGGGAGAGCACTCCGATCGCCAGGCCGGCCACGGCTCCGGCTGCAGCGCCAATGCCAGCTCCTTTGAGGCCATTGGTGACGCCGCCAATCGTCGCTCCTGTGGCTGCGGTGGCCGCTGCGGTTTCCGCTTTCTTGCCTGTGTCGCTGTCCTGTCGAATTGTTCCTTCCGAATCTTTCATCGAACTTTTCTCGGCTCCGGGAGTGTTTTCGACCGATCCGCCGAGCATGACGGTGTAGCCGTTGGGATAAATCATCGAAGTGAAATGGATCAGAACTTCGGCACGTCCCTTGATGTGGCCGCCGCGCTGCACGTGCTCGATCTTTCCCTGGATATAGGTCCCCGCCGGCACCACGATGCGATCGTTGACCACATAGGGAAACGCCGTTACCGCGTAGACAGGGTCTCCGTCCTTAGCGTTCTTGGTCGAAATCGCCTGCTTCAGCGCCAACGGAATCGTAGTTCCGGCCGGAATGGTCAGCGTGGGCTTCTCACCCTCCACCGCGGGCGTAGCGAGATCGGGAGCGAGAGTAGACTGTGCGACGGCAGTGCCCGCCAGCAGAGCGAACGTCAAAGCAGCACGGATGTTCATCGAACACCTACCTTCCTGAACCATTGAGCACGCTTCCAATTTCAGATGCTCTGGCGATTGTGGCAGTTACCTGGAAAACGGACATTCTTCAACCTGTTTTCTTCAGGGACCCTAACCGGCGCTTTTCCGCGACCGGTTCTCCAGAACATTGCCCATGAACTGCGACTGCAATTTGTGCGCGCAACCTTCGCCGCAAACGTGCAGTGCACCGGCCTGGACGGCCAGCTTGTCGTCCCACGGAGCCAGATGCATGACCGGAGCGTCGTGGTCATCGAAGGAACTCCACATTACCCACCAGCGGTCGCTTGCGCCTTTTAGAACCCCGCAATTCGGGCCGGCGCAACGGTAAAACGCACTCGGAATTTGAACCACATTCTCGGTCATAGGGAACCTGCTTACTCCGCATTGTAACCGAGGAGTTAGCGCAGGAATATGAAACAAATGTGGCGGTGAGAACCGGAGTTGCGGAACATTTTTTGTGTAGAAGAGGGCTATTTATATAGCAAATACTTTTCCCGCAGTTGCAGGAATTCTGTGAGCCGGTCCTGCCAATCTTCGGCAATCCGCCGGGGATCTTCGCCCGCTAAGATCGCGTCGAACACAGACTGGTTGACGAGCAGGTCGGTCATCTTCTCCAGTTTGAAGTCGTTCGGATACAACTTGTGGAGCGCGGCTGCCAGTTCTATGCCAAGTTCCGGCGAATCGAGCGTATTGCGGTCCGTGACGATAAGGTTCACACCTTCGCAGCGTTGACCGGGAAAATTGCTCGCCGATGGCGTAAAGGCAATCGGAACGAAACGCACGCTTTGAATAGAACGATTGTTCAAGTAGACAGCCAGTTCCTTGCTCTTGATCCAGGGTGCACCCACCACTTCAAACGGTGTATCGGTTCCGCGACCCACGGAAACATTGGTGCCTTCGATCATCGCGACGCCGGGATAGAGCGTGGTTTGATTCAGGTCGCGTATATTCGGCGAAGGATTCGCCCACAGGAGACCGGTGGAGTCGAACCAGTCGCCTCGCTGCCAGCCTTCGATCGTGACGACATCGAGTTTCGCGTTGATGTGGCGTTCGGCATTCACCATTTTCGCCAGTTCGCCCAAAGTCATTCCGTGACGCACCGGCTCGGAGAAATAATTCGTAAACTTTTCTTGGCCAGCATCCGAAACCGGGCCCTGCACAAACGATCCCGTAACTGGATTTGGGCGATCGAGAAGGACTACTTCGATATCGGCCTTCGCTGCGGCCTCGAGGAAATATCCGACTGTCGCCTCGTAGGTATAGAAACGCGCGCCAGCGTCGGCCAGATCGATGACCACCGCATCCAGCCGCTTTAACACATCCGCTGGCGGGCGACGGGCCGCGTCGCTCCCTCCGTAAACGCTGTAAACTTCGATTCCGGTCGCGGCGTCTTTTGCGTTTCTTACGTTGAGTGTGTCGAGCGTTCCGGTGACTCCGTGCTCGGGACTGAAAATCGCATCGAGCGAAATTCCCGACACGCCAGCGAGCACATCAATCGTGCGGCGGCCTTCCGAATCGAGACCGGTTTGATTCGTCAGCAGTCCGATACTGCGCGGAGCACCACCCTTGGCGGGCTGTAGAGCGGCGAACTTTGTATCCTCCAGGACGTCGATCCCCGTTTTGACGGTGCCGTTGCGAACCGCGAGCTTGCGCGCTGCGCTTTGCATTTCGTTGTATCCGGTGATGGTGGCTACGCGCAACTTCTCGGCTTCCGACGGATCGAGCGCGAGTACCGCCGCCACAGCCGTTGCGATTTTGGTTCTGAGTGCGGCCGCGCTTCCCTTCTCTTTCTTAGCCAGGACTTCGGGAACTACATTCATGTGTACGGCATTCGTCACCAGCACAATGTAAGTTTTCGTCGTTGGATCGATCCACAGTGAAGTTCCCGTGAACCCTGTGTGGCCGAAACTACCCACCGGCAGAAGCTCTCCACGATTCGTCGAAAACGGGGAATCGATATCCCAACCGAATCCCCGCAATGTCGTGCCGTTCACAGGCTGCTGCGGCGCGGTCATCTTCGCGATTGTCGGAGGAGTCAGCACGCCCCGGCCGCCATCGAGCAAAGCCTGGGCAAAGATCGCCAGATCGTCGGCGGTTGAAAATACTCCGGCATGACCCGCCACTCCACCCATCCGGCGAGCTGTGGGATCATGCACAACAGCGCGCAGCAGGCGATGGTTCTCATCCTCTTCGGTGGGAGCGATGCGCGGCTCCCACGACGACGGAGGAAGGAAACGAGTTTCCTTCATCCCCAGCGGTCCGAAAATATGTCGCTGCGCATACTGATCGAGTGACTCACCGGAGAGCCGCTCGACGAGGGATCCCAGCACGATGAAATTGATATCGCTGTAAACAAAAGCGGCGCCTGGCGGCCGTTCCGGGGGCAGCTCAAAGGCCATGCGATACGCGGCGTCTTTGCCTTCCCACTTCTTGACCAAGTCCAGGTCGTCGGGCAGTCCGGAGTAATGCACCAGCAACTGCCGGATGGTAATGTCCTGTTTTCCGTTCTGCGCAAACTCCGGAATGTACTTCGCCACCGGATCGTTCATGCGAAATTTGCCCTGCTCCCAGAGCTGCATGATCGCGGTCGTGGTGGCAATAACCTTGGTCAGGGAGGCGCAATCGAAGACGGTGTCGAGTGTCATCGCTTCTTGCCGGGGGACGATCGCGCGGCTGCCGTAAGCTTTACGATAAACAATTTGTCCGTTGTGACCGACGATGAGAACGGCGCCCGGAATCTGCTGCTGGGAGATGGCATCGTTGATGATGGGATCAAGAACGGCGAGACGGGAATCGGGCGAGGTTTGGGAAAATGCAGGGGCAACAAGCAGGAAAGCGACGAATGAGAGCTTTTGCGTTAGATGTTTCACGTCTGCTGTGACTGTACATGACGGCGAAGAGGCGACTCAAGGATGACGTTACAAACGATGCTCTCGAAGTAACTCCCGGTTTGCCACTACTGGCCGCGTTTGCTATAACCCCATCAGTTCACAAAATAGCCTTGGACTTGACGCTGCCTTATCGAGAGCCCGGTTTTTCCTTTCTGGCGCGCAATTTTGTCGCGCAGGAAGAGCGATTTCGCGGCGCTTTCGACATTCTCGAAAAAGCGATCGCGGAGCGGGCGTTCCCCGGCTGCTCCCTCGCGGTCACGTTGGGCGGCGAGCTTTTAGCGCACAAAGCCTGCGGACATTTCACCTACGATGC
>PMSZ01000521.1:0-599 GCA_003168235.1 Acidobacteriaceae bacterium | reverse complement strand
GCTCGGGACTGCCTGCCTACGAAAGGCTCTTTCTGCGGGCGAACACTCGCGAGCAATTATTGCAAGCCGCGTTCACTACTTCTCTGACGGCTGCGCCCGGCGCGCGCACTGAATATAGCGACATCGGCTTTATCATTCTCGGCGTAGCGCTGGAGCGACTCGCAGATGAATCGCTCGACACATTTTGCCAGCGCGAAATCTTTGGCCCGATCGGGATGACGCACACGACATTCAATCCCGCGCCCGGCTTGAAGAGCGCAATTCCGCCGACGGCTGACGATCACACCTTCAGGCATCGCCTGATTCAGGGCGAGGTGCAGGACGAGAATGCGAGCGTGCTCGGCGGCATTGCCGCGCAGGCCGGCCTGTTTTCGACTGCCGAAGATCTGGCCATTTTTGCGCACTCCATGCTCAATGGCGGCCACCCGATTCTGCGCCCGGCGACCACGGAGGTATTTACGCGCCGCGAATCTACGCCTGCCGGAACTTCGCGAGCGCTTGGTTGGGACACGCCATCAGCGCCATCGCAATCCGGGAAGTATTTGTCTTCGCGTTCAATCGGACATCTCGGTTACACCGGCACATCGCTGTGGATCGCT
>PMSZ01000287.1 GCA_003168235.1 Acidobacteriaceae bacterium | reverse complement strand
GTGCAAGAAGAAACTGGCATCACCGCAGCAATCGTCACCAAGCTCGCGGACAACAAGTATGTTTACGTCCGTAAGTGGGGAGATGGCGAACGCGTTTTCAAGATCGTGAGCTTCTATCTGATGCGCTATCTGTGGGGTGAGATTGACGACATTGCAGACGACATGCGGATCGAGGTCACGCGAGCTGTGTGGGTACCGCTGGCGGACGCCGCCAAGCAACTGGCATATAGCAATGAGCGCAAGGTGCTGCGTCAGGCACAGGAGCAGGTCGAGAAACAGGGGCTGACGGCCTGAAGGGTCGAAAGGGTCAACATGCTCCGAGCGCGCGATCGATTTGCTTTTTCTCTTCCGGTGTCAGACGCCGGACCGCGCCTTTTTTCAGATCGCCCAGATCGACCGGGCCGATCGACACCCGGACGAGGCGGAGAACCTGGACATCGAGTGCTTCCAGGAGGCGGCGGATCTGGCGGTTCTTGCCCTCGTCGAGAATGATTTCGAGCCAGCTATTTTTTTCGCCGTGGCGCAAGAGGTGCGCGGACTTGGCGCGCAGATGTTCACCACCGGCGGCGATGCCGCGAACGACTTTCTTGACGAGATCGGCATTGGCGACGCAGTCCACTTGCACGTGATACTTCTTATCCAAGTGGCTGGATGGATTGGTGATTTTCGCCGCCCACTTGGAATCGTTGGTCAAGAACAGCAGACCTTCGCTCGCTTTATCCAGGCGTCCGACGGGACCAACCCAAGGCAACCCGGGATCGAGCAGGTCGTAAACGGTGGCGCGGCCCTTCTCGTCGGATGCGGTGGTGACGACTCCTCGCGGTTTGTTCAGGACGAGGTAGATTAGCGGAGCATGAGCGAGCAACGTGCCGTCGACCGCGATCTTTTCTTGGAGCTTCCAGTCTTGCGGATTCCAGACTTGATCCATTCGAACCGGGGTTTCCGGATCGATCATTTTCCTTCCGTTCACCGAGACTCGTCCAGCGCGAATCAAGACAGCAGCTTGCGAACGTGAGCAATGGCCCATTTTGGAGAGAGCTCGCGCCAAGCCAATACGTTTCTGGGGCCTCATTATTCTTATGCTAAATGGATACCGCTGGAGCAGCACATCGGCGCTGGCTCTTTGGTGGGGTTGTTTTTTATCCCTCGGAGGTGAGAAATTAACCGGGCACTTTGCGGGTCAGTTGTGCATAGGGTCCACCTGGCGGTAATCGGTTCAGGAGGCTTCGTGGCCATCGACGTTCCATCGAGCAGCGGGGCAGTGAGCAGTGCGGCGGCGCGCATCGCCGTAATGACGACCGACGAATCGGTTATGCTCGCCGCCCAGGAAAATCTCGCCTCGGACTTTCATATCACTTTGCTCGATTCCGCCGAGGGCGTGCTAGCGCTACAGAATGAGGTGCCGCTGGAAGCCGTAATTCTGGAACTGGACACGTTGGAGGGAATGGCCGAGCCGTTGCTCGAACTGGTTGCCCGGTTGCGCGCTGCCGATGAGGATCTAGTGCTGATTGGCTTGATCCAGTCGCTGACCAAAATGTGGCGGCGCAAGTTTCTGGTGGCGGGGATTGCGCAGTGCTTTGTGGCGCCGGTGGATTTCGCCGAGGTGCGGACGTTTCTGCAGAGCGGGCTCGAACAACGCGCCCGCGAAATTGAAGGGCGGAAAGTCCGGGAGGAGGCGCGGAGCCGGTACTCCTTCGGCGAACTGATTGGCGGCAGCGAGGCGATGCACCGCGTGTATGACGCGCTCAGCCGCGTGGCGCCGGGGAACACTACGGTGACGATCCGAGGAGAGAGCGGAACGGGCAAAGAACTGGTGGCGCGCGCCATTGTGGCCAACAGCCAGCGCAACGGGCAGCCTTTTATCAGCGTGAATTGCGCGGCGCTGCCAGAGACGCTGATTGAATCGGAGTTGTTTGGGCACGAGAAGGGAGCGTTTACCGGAGCGCACCAATCGCGCGCGGGCCACATTGAGATGGCCGACGGAGGGACGCTGTTTCTGGATGAGATCGGGACGCTGGGACTAGCTCTACAGAGCAAACTGCTGCGCGTTCTGGAACAGCATGCGGTACAGCGTTTGGGCGCGAAGGCTCCGAGAAAGATCGACTTTCGCCTGATCACCGCGACCAACGAGAACCTGGAGCAGGCGGTACAGGCCGGAAGATTCCGCGAAGATCTGTATTACCGGATCAACGTGTTTCCGATTGCATTGCCACCACTGCGCGAACGTCAGGGGGACATCGCGCTGCTGGTCGACCATTTTCTTCGGTTTTATTGCGCTGCGAACAGTGTGCCGGTGAAGACCATCGACACGGAGGCGCTCGAAGTGTTGGAGGATTATCAGTGGCCGGGCAATGTGCGCGAAATGGAAAACCTGATGCAACGGCTGGTGCTGATGGTGCCGGGCGCGAACATTGTGGTCAAGCATCTGCCACAGGGAATCTTGTATACCAGCTCAGCCAAACAGGAGTCGTTGCTGATTCCTGAAGAGGGCCTTTGTTTTGACGATGAGATGGCGCGGATCGAAGTTGCTTATTTGCAGGCGGCGCTGCGGCGGACGGGTGGAAGAAAGACGATGGCAGCGGCGTTGCTGCGGGTGGATCCGCAAAGGATGAAGTATCTGTGCCGCAAGTATGGGCTTCCGAGTTGAGGAGCGTGCTTTAGGGAAAAATTCGGGCGATGGAATGAGCGCGGATTGGTTAAAAATTAACCTGTAGGTGGTTGATTATTGACCGCCATGTGAATGCAGCGTGTGGAATTGTCCCGATCCGGGAGCCCGATTCTTGTATCTTGCTGAAATTGCTCAGGGTTCGGGCATGCGGCAGCGTGGGACGGACGTGGCAAGTTTGGCACGGCTCGTGCATCAAGGGATGGCAGACAGGGCGGGCGAGGAAAAATCCCCGCGGTCAAAGCGTGCAGGCTGAAAAATTCCGCGGAGGAAATGAGATCAATGAGCATCGAGAAAAAATCCCTGATTAACAACATGACGGCTGCCAAGAAGGCCATCATTGCAAGCAACCAAACTGTCAGCCCCGTAAGTTTCAGCAAGGGTGCCGGGCTAAGCAAGGGCGCCGGGCTAAGCAAGGGCGCCGGGCTAAG
>PMSZ01000252.1 GCA_003168235.1 Acidobacteriaceae bacterium | reverse complement strand
GACCCCAAGAAATAAAGCGAATACCGAGGGAAGTTACTCCCTTATTATAGCGCGTTCTCGAAGCGAAGTGTTACAGGGAGGCAAGTCTCCCGGAATACTTTGTCGCTCATTTTGTCGCTTTGTCGACCATTGGAGCAGATCACGGCGCGGACGGACCCGTCAGTCTCCGGTCCCGCTAAACACAATGCCAGGGTGAAACAGCGTTCCAGCGATGCGGGTTGCGATGGCGATCAGGTCGCGTTGACCGTAAAACACCTTAACTTGCGGGGCGCGAGACATTTCCGGCAAATTCACGGCGCGGCCGCTGCGGATGAGCGCGGCGCTTTCTTCGTTGGCGGTGACGCAGGGAAGCTGCGGCACTAACTTTCTGGGATGGACGAGCATCGTCTCGGAGATTGCAGCGAAGGTCGTCTGTGCGACCGACCCAGCACTTCCCTGCTGTACGGCGGCTTCGAGCTCCTGCAGCGTGTGGGCGTCGTTTAGTGTGAACTCGGCCGCCGCGGTGCGACGAAGGCTGGCCAGATGAGCGCCGCAACCTAGCTTTTGGCCGAGGTCGTGGGCCACCGAACGCATGTACGTGCCGGAGGCCACGCGGGCGCGGAAGGTGGCGTGGTCTGCCGTTGTGTCGAGAATCTCAAATTCCTTAATCTCTACTTCTACCGGCTTGAGTTCGACCTGATGTTTCTTGCGCGCGAGTTTGTAGGCGGGAACTCCGGCAACCTTCTTGGCGGAAAACGGGGGCGGCGTCTGCTGGATGACACCGCGAAAGTGCGCCGCCAGAGCGCGCAATTCATAGGCGTTGATTTGGACATTCTGCGGCGGCGAGGTGGGCTCGCCTTCGGCGTCGTAGGTGTCGGTCGCGAAGCCAAAGCGGATTACACCTTCATAAGTCTTTTCCGAATGCGTGTAGAACTGCGCCAGGCGCGTGAGGTTGCCGAGGACAATGGGCAGGACTCCGGTAGCCGCGGGATCCAGGGTGCCGAGATGACCGACGGCGCGCTGGCCGAGAATGCGGCGCACACGATTGACCACGTCGTGCGAGGTGAAACCGGACGGCTTATCGATGATGAGGACACCATTCATGGGAATTTGTAATCTGGTAATTTGTAATTGGTAATCGAGGTTCGATCTCTACGGTATCAGCAGTAGCGGGTTTGGATTCGAATAACCAATCACGAATTACACATTGCCAATTAAATGATTCCTCTTCGCGACGATCAGCCTACTTTCTCGACGCCGTTCGTCAATTATTTTCTGATTGCGCTGAATGTGCTGGTGTTTTTGTGGGAGTTGTCGGTCGGCCACCGCGCGCTCAATTCCTTCATGATGGAGTTTGGCGTGGTTCCTCATCATACGCTGGCGGTGCTGAGCGGACATGTCTCCGGCGGACTGGGCGCGGCTGTGGTGCCGTTATTTGCTTCCATGTTTCTGCACGCTTCATTCTTACACNNTCGGCGGAAACATGCTGTTTCTGTGGATTTTTGGCGACAACGTGGAAGACTATCTTGGGCACTTTACCTATCTGGTGTTCTACCTGATGAGCGGCGTGGCGGCTGGAATCACGCACATTCTGGTGAACCAGACTTCGCGCGTGCCGAGCGTGGGAGCGAGTGGCGCCATTGCGGGAGTGATGGGAGCGTACTTCATTTTGTATCCCAAGGCGCGAGTGCTCGTGTGGTTTCCGCCGATATTCTTGTTTCATGTTCCTGCGTGGCTGATGCTGGGGTATTGGTTCCTGATGAATTTTGTCTCCGGGGCATCGACGGCGATCGCCGAGACGCACCAGACTTCGGGCGGGATCGCCTTCTGGGCGCACATTGGAGGGTTTGTCGCGGGCGTGATCATGATTAATATTTTCCGGGAACGGCCGCAGCGGTACCGATATGGGACGTGGTAGGTCTGCCCCAGCCTTGACCTAGACCTTAGTAACTCCTTAGGTTTTTCGCATTGGTCAGAGACCTTTATTCGGCTCGCCTTTCTGCCTTGCGCAAACTCTGAAGACTTAAGATATTCGAGGTTGCCCGCCACCATCAATCGAAGATACTTGACAGGAAACAGCCACAACTCTTCTGCTCTTGTTTGTGTTTATGGCACTCGCATCAAGGCGGGCCAACGCGGACATCTGCTACGACTCAGGCAGCGGGCCGGTGGTCTGCGGTGATTGCGATGGCGGGTTCAATAAATCAATTTGTGTGGTCGGGTGTGCGGGATCTTTTTGCTCGACGAGCTACGGCGAATGTTGTGCGCCGGGCAATCAGCAATACGAGGTGCAGAATCCTTCGGGTCAGTGCCGGATGAGAATTGCGGTAACCTGAGGACCCGGTCTAAGTTCGCAGGCGCGCACGTGCCTGCAGCCGTCCGTATCGCGGAAGATTGGAGGGGAACCCCAGCTGTTGTGCTGGCGCCCAATACATGCTCTAGATCCTACGATGTCGCCCATGGGATCTGATCCCGCTGTACCCAATCGATGAGGTGGTGCGGCAAGGTAAAGAGGTACAGTGAGCAAGTGACGGGCCGTCATTTTGCCTCCGCATGCGTAAACTGAACGCAAGATATTCGAGCCCCGCGTTCCAATTAGGCGAGTCCCTAAAAAGTGCACCAGATGGGAGTAGAACAATGAAACAACTCATAGTGGCCCAATCTGCACTGTTGCTGCTACTGGTCGGAGGATGCGTAGCACAATCAACTAAACAACCAAATGTCGGGAAGGACGTAGCTCTAGCGACCTCGCACCTCGATGTCGTGGAAACGGTCACGATGCCGACAGAGCTAGCATCGACCTTTGCAGCACCGTTTCGCTGCGACAGCGACGGGAACTTCTATC
>PMSZ01000149.1 GCA_003168235.1 Acidobacteriaceae bacterium | reverse complement strand
AGAGGATCGTCATGAGGCAAAACGGCCGCGCAGTTTTTCCAACCGAGACGAGCCGGGAAGAACAGGATGGCGCCTCACAACAGAAGGCCGGGACCTGTCGAAACCAGGAACAGGGCAAGAGTCATGATTCCGTCGACCATGCTGCGATATCCCTCGACGGCGGCGTTGCTGACGCGAGTGAAAGTTGACGGCGGAACCATTTGCAGTTGGGCTTTGTCGCAAGACGGCGAAAAGTTCCGATACTTGCGCAAAATTGTCGGGAAGCGACTTAGGCTAGGACGGAGTCGTCGAGCCGCTTGCCGTGGAAGTCGGCTACGTGCTGGATGTAGGCCATGATTAGCGGGTGCGGATCGTCTTGCCGGGACGAGAGTTGTGGTTGATACAACGTGGCGATGAAAAACAGGTGTGCGGGCGATTCGATGGCGCGGCATTCTTCGTTGGCTCCACGGGCTACGACTGGGAAACCGGCTTCCATGGCCATCCATTCGAACTCGGGATTGAGCTCGTAGTTGCAGAAGAATTCTTCTTCGATCACTTCCTTGCCGTAAAACGACGCCAGGTAGGATCCGGGGCGCAAGCGGATCTGATTGACGACGCCGGAGAGCTTGGGCGCACCCGAAGCGCGGTTGGGAACGGCGCAGGCGACGGGATAGATAACGATATTCTTGGCCTTTGGATCTTCTTCGGCGGTGGTTGCGTCTTTCACTCCGAGCACGTTGCGGGCGCACTCGATGAGCGCGTATTGAAATCCGGCGCAGGTGCCGAGAAACGGACGGTCATGCACGCGGGCGAATTCAATTCCCTTGAGCATGCCGTCGAAGCTCTTGAAGGGACTGCCTGCCGATGCCCACAAACCGTCGAACGAATCGAGGACGGCCTTGGCTCCGGGCTCGAGCAGCGACGGAGTCGGCAGCCATGTCGATTCCACCTTGAGGCCTAGCTTACGGGCCGCATGCTGGATCGAATCGTTGGTCGCGTGGTGGGAACGGAATTCGGGGTTGAAATCGCCGAGAATCCCGATCCGGACGGCTTCGCTCACAGCGACATTCTAAATTAGCGGTGTGGGGTTGGGATTACGCATTTAGCTACGTGCACGTTACCGGCGGGCGGAAAACGCTGATCCCTGTTCGCAGGGGATGACGAGGCAAAAGACCGGGATGACAGTCTGGCGATCAGGGCTACTGCATCAGCAGGTAAACGCCGAGCGCGGTACCGGCAACTCCTGCCGAGATGAGGGCGGAAGCCTTCAAGGTTAGGATGCGCACCAGCTTCTTCGGGTTGCGGTAGGAGATCACAAACGGAGCATCGTTCGCTCCTTTCATCAGGACAACGGACGGAGCGACACTGAAAGCGCGTGGCATGGAGGAGGCATCGACGGAGCGGGGTTCGTCAGGTTGGTTATAAACACTGGAAGTTTCGTGTGTCTGCATTTCATGCAATTGCGGTGCGGAGGATGCGTTCTCGTCGTTGTCCGATCCGTTGGCCACTCTATCTTCTATCTCGATCGACGACGGATAAGGGACTCCAGCGGCGGACCAGGCTTCGGGCGTGGTAATACCGGCGCGAGTGAGCGCGGCGGCAATCTTTGCCTGCTGGGTCATCTCGCGGCTGCTGGCGGGAACAGCGCCAGTTTCGAGCCGGATGATCTGCGGGGCTGAAACCTGACGGGATGAAGTGCCGGACGCTGGTTCGCGCTGCGACTCGGTTCCGCCGTTGAGGTGGAGTTCGCCGGTGTGGAATTCGCTCGCTTCGGTTTCGCTGGCTTGGGTTTGTCGCGGCGGAAACGGACGCTGCGCAATGCCGGGATTTTCGGAGAGCGTTCCGGCGATGAAGATCTGGTCATCGGGCTTGATGGTCCTTTGCTCGATGCTCAAGTAAGCATCGCGAACGTCGCCGTGACGAACGATGCCGTGACGGGCGAGAAATGCACCAACGTTCGGCGGAAGTTCCTCTGGACTTGGCGGGAGAAGACTCGTCGGTGACGCATAATACTCCTCGTGGAAATCAGGGAGCAGATCGAGATCGGCTCCGAGAGGCTCGACGAGCAATTGGCCAGTTGAGTCGTCGACGAAGAACGGCAGATGCAGAGTTTCCTCGGCGGCTTTCGTCCATTTCCCTTTACCGGTGGGACGTTGCCAAGCGGTGATCTGATAGAGAAAGCAAGGAGAGCCGTTGATGGGGGCTTTCAAGGTATCAGGTCCGATGGCAGAACCGTTGACCTGGAGTGGTCCGATGGCGGCGTTCTGGATGGTGGAGTTTGGAGCGGTTAGTAGCGAGCACTTGCGGGAGAGCAAGTGGAATCCGATCAGGAGCAGGAATAAGCCGACCCAAATCGCGATCCAGGCGAGAATCGTTGGACGGTTGATCGGGACGAAAAGGGACAGACGAAGAATCACAAGGCTTTCCTGATCACTTTTCTGATCACTTTCCTGAGCGCTTTCTCAGCACGACACTTTTCTGAATGGCAGTCGAAGGGTCTGTTATCAGGATAGAAAAGACTTCGTGAAATGACGCGGGAAAAATGAGCAGTTCGGGCTTACAAAGGTAACGTTACGAAGTGCGAGGGCAATGATGGCGTGGAGGCTTAGTCACACGCTAAGCGGTCACGGCGCGGGATTTTAGAATCTCGGCGACGGCGGCGAGCGCGGCTTCCACTTCGGCGTCGGTGTTGTAAAAGTGAGGCGAGAAGCGAACTCCGGCTTTGGGGCGCCAGTCTACGAGGATCTCGCGGGCGAGGAGTTCGCGGCTGACTTGCTGCGAATCGGGCATGTCGATCGAGACAGTCCCGCCGCGTTGCTCGGGATCGCGCGGGGAGTTGACGCGCCATCCGTGGTGATCAGCGATGTCGATGAGGCGAGCCGTCTGGCGTTTGGATTTTTCGCGGATTTTGTCGACTCCAACTTCGCGGATGATCTTGATTCCGGGACGCGCCGCTTCAATCGAAGGGATGTGCGTGGTTCCGTTCATGAAGCGGAATGGAGGTTCGGCGTAGCGAATGGGGCCGGTCGCGAACTCGAACGAATTGGCATGGGCGAACCAGCCGGTAAGTTTGGGCTCCAATTTTTTGCCGAGGTCGGGACGTACATACAGATACGCGACGCCAGGACCTCCGCAGAGCCACTTGAGCACGCCTCCACAGGCGAAGTCGACGGTGAGTGCCTGCACGTCGACGGGGACGGTGCCGAGAGATTGAAAGGTGTCGAGGACGACATAGGCTCCAACTTTGTGGGCTTTGTCGATGATGGCTTTGGCGTCGTTGATATATGAGCTGCGAAAGATGACGTGAGAAACGGGCACGATCAGGGTGTGGTCATCGATGGCATCGAGCAGGCGCTCCGTCGGAACAGTGATTCCGTCGTCGGTCTTGACCATGTGAACTTGCGCGCCGTAGGGGCGCTGCGCTTCCCAGAAATACATGACGGAGGGAAAGTTCATGTCGCTGTACACGATCTTGTTGCGCTTGCTGGTGACGTCGAAACATGATGCGACGACGGCCTGACAGGTGGTGACATTCTGATGCAGCGAGACGGAGTTTTCCGGCGCATTCATGAGCGCGCCGAGTTCGTTGCCGACTTCAAGAGCGAGCATCCACCAGCGTTCTTCCCAGGCGCGAACGCCGCGCGTGGCCCAAACATCGGCGTAGGCGCGGAGCGAATCGTAAACGGCGCGGGGCATGGCTCCAAGGGAGTTGGAGATCATGTAGTTGGTGCGCTGGAGGATAGGGAACTCGGTGCGATAGCGCAGCAGGGCGTCACTTGAAAGATTGTGACTCGAAAGATCGTCA
>PMSZ01000430.1 GCA_003168235.1 Acidobacteriaceae bacterium | reverse complement strand
CGGTTCCGTCGACGAAACCCATGAGATCTCGGTCGTCGAAGTAACGGAAGCCCTGCACTTCGTCCACCGGCGTCACAGCAGTCCCGATGCGCGCCATAACCTGCGAGGCCAGTTCGAAGCACAGATCCATCCGCTTGGCGCGGATGTGGAACAGCAAGTCGCCCGGCGTGGAGACGGCGTGGCGCGCTCCCGAGCGAATCTCGCGGAACGGATGCAACTCCGCTGGCCGCGGCGCGCCGAAAAGGCGATCCCACGCGTTGGCTCCAAAGCCCATAACACAGGAGAGCCCGCCTTCAAGATCGCGAAATTCCACGGCGCGCACCAGCGCGGCAAGATCTCCGCAAAACGCGCGCATGGTGTCGCGACTCGCAGACCCAGGTTTGACCGTTGCGACCAGAAAGATCGCGGCGCGAGTAAGCGGCGACGCCACCGGCTGCGCAACCGCAGGCGAGCTACCTGCCGCTTCGAGTGCGATCTCTTGAACAGGATCGGAATTGTTGCCCATCAGTATCGTCCATGGTAGCGTGCGCGGGTTTCATGCTCCGAAATGCTGCGTTTGCTTCGGGCGTGAAATTTCGCCCTGATAGCTTACCATCCGATACCCACCTAGCAACCGCCTCGCCCGCGCCGTTTGGTTAGCAGCGCGGTCGAAGCGTGATCAACCAGCGCGCCGCGCCGGCAACTCTCCACGGGAAGAATCGACAAAGTCTCGCACGAATCCGGCGATATCATCTGCGGCTGTGTCCAACGCGAAATGACCGCCGTCGACAAGGTGGACTTCGGCGTTCGGTACATCCTTGCGGTAGCGCTCCGGCTCGCCGGGGTCGAACGAGAGTTCATACTTGCCCCAGATCACGAGCAGGTGCGGCTGCTTTTCGCGCATCCAGGCTTGCCACTTCGGGTAGGCGTCGACGTTTGTCCGATAGTCGTAAAACATGTCGCTTTGAATCTGAGACTGGCCGGGCTGACTGAGAAACGCGAACTCATCGGTCCATAGATCGGGATCGTAGCGATCCACGTTTGGGTCGCTCCCGACATGGCGGGTGCGCGTGGCTGCGAGTGAAATCAGATTCGCGCGCAGCGCGCTTTCGTTGGTAGCGCGATCGGCCCAAAAGGCGCGGCGGGTTTTCCAATTCGCACCGAGGCCTTCGTTGTGCGCGACCGCGTCTTGAACAATGAGAGCTTCTACGCGCTCCGGATGCGCCAGGATCATGCGAAAGCCAACTGGGCCGCCGTAATCCTGCATGTAGAGCGTGTAACTCGTCAGTCCGATCGCTCCCGTGAAACCGACCATAGTAGCCGCGATGTGATCGAAAGTATAAGCGAACTGCTTCGGGTTCGGCCACTCGCTGTGCCCAAAACCGGGGTAGTCAGGGGCGACCAAATGATATCGGTCCGCCAGTCGTAATAGAAGCGGCTGAAACATGCGGGAGGAAGAAGGAAATCCGTGCAGCAAAAGTAGCGTCGGCGCGTCTTTCCGACCAGCCTCGCTGTAAAAGATCGAGCCCCCGTTCACCTCTACCGCACGATAAAAGACTCTCGGTTCGACGGCAGGCTGCGTTGTTGGAGCCGGTGGCTGTGACGGCATGAGTGCCGCGACGATAAATGGCGACCAGCGATTTGGGAATGGCAATGCCATGGACGAATCAGTTACCCGCTCCTTGCTCAAATATTGGTTCGAGTAGCCGCCAGGAAAGTTATGCGCTCAGTGGACTATTTTTGAAGCCCCAAAACACTCTAGACGCAGCATAAGCAGCATCAGAGCATCCCGTGACTTTTCGTTGCCCGCCACGAAGACATAGACAAGGAGGTGAAGCCAGTGCAATCCGATGGGGCCCAAGTTAGCGCATGCAGCACGATCGAGGGATATTCATAATGGTCCAGATTCCTGCGAATTATCTTCAGTCGAGTTCAAGCCGCATCCAGCATATACAGAAAGTGATCCTGGAAGACTTGCGTCCAGTGCGCCCGCTGCCTCCTTCTTGGGCTCTTGTTTTGGCGTTTGGGCTTGTATTCGCCGGAGTCAGTTATTGGGGCGTGTCACTTGTGGGAGCGTATGGATGGATGGCTTTGAATCAAAGCCAAAGACTTGCCATTTTCGGAATGTTGGCCGCAAGTGCTGTGCTTCTAGTTGTGTCTCTGACTCAACAAATGATTCCCGGCCAAATGTCTTGGTTCCGTGAGGAATGGCTGCCGATAGCAGTGTCTGTTTCGTTATCTCTGACGACTGTGGGCGTGTTTCCGCCGCATCCATACGCCCGCTACTACTCTACTGCAAGTGGATCGTGCTTTAGGACAGGGTTTCCCTACACGATACTGGCAGGTGTAGTGTTCTGGCTAATGTTACGGCAGGGCGCGATGTTGTCTCCCCGGATCGTCGGCGCGACCGCCGGGATGCTGGCTGGATTAGTGGGTACGACAGTTCTTGAGGTGTACTGCCCAAACCACAATCTCTGGCATGTCGTCGTCGGACACTTTGGGATTGCGTTCCTTGGCATGATCGCCGGCTTCCTAATCGCG
>PMSZ01000398.1:5831-7978 GCA_003168235.1 Acidobacteriaceae bacterium | reverse complement strand
CAGGTTCGAGCAATGCTGAAAAATCCCTGCTGATATCGCACCTGCCCGCGTCCATTGCACGCCCGGCAAGCCACCGGAGCTTTACCCGGCGCAGCACCCGCACCGCGGCACGCATCGCAAGCTTCATGGCGTCGCACGCTGACTTGCTTCTCCGAGCCGAATACGGCTTCGTCGAATTCCAATTGCAGGTCCTCGCGGAGATCGGCTCCGCGCTGAGCTCGGCTGCGCCGCCGTCCCCCCTGACCGAACATGTCGCCAAAACCAAAAATGTCGCCGAAAATGTCACCGAAATCCTGGAAAATCGCCGGATCGAATCCTGCCGCACTTCCCGCGTTACCGCCAACGCCCGCATGACCGAAGCGGTCATACAATGATCGCTTGTCGCTGTCGGCGAGAATCGCGTACGCTTCCGTAATTTCCTTGAACTTCTCTTCCGCGTCGGGATTGTTCGGGTTGCGGTCGGGATGGTAGGTCATCGCGAGCTTGCGGTATGCGCTCTTGATTTCCACTTCGGTTGAGGTGCGCGTAACCCCGAGCACTTCATAAAAATCGCGTTTTGTATTAGCGGCCAGAAACTCCCCCACTCTCAGCCCGAAGATCGGATTTCAGAAGATCGGATTTCATGATTCGCGCTACCCGCGCCCATTCCGTGCAACCCGCACCATCGCCGGACGCAACAAGCGCTCTTTGTAGTTGTAACCGCGCTGCAACTCCTCCAGCACATGATGGTCCGGGACCGCGGTCGTATCCACCATTTCAATCGCTTCGTGAATCCGCGGATCGAATGGCTGCCCCACCGAGGCGATCTGCTGAACTCCGATTTTTTGCAGCACATCCTGAAACTGACGATAGATGAGCTCAACCCCGTTGCGAAATTCGCTTGGGTTGGAATCGCCAGCCTTCAACGCCAGCTCGAAACTGTCCAGCACCGGCAGAAAATTCCTGATGACATCAGCCGCTGCGAACTCGCGGAACTCCTGCTGCTCGCGCGCCGCCCGTTTGCGCGCGTTGTCAAATTCCGCCTGCAAGCGCGCCACCCGATCAAGCAGCGCGTCCCGCTCGGCTTTCAGCTTCTCAATCTCCGATACCCCATCCGCCGCCTTCGCCCCAACCGATCCCGCCGCGGATTCCTCTCCACCTTGCCCCGCCGGAAGCTCGCGCTCCAGATCCAGTCTTCCTTCTGTCTTTCCGTTTCCCTTTGCCATACCGCTCAATCACTCACCTTCATTCAAAAGTTTGTCGAATAGCCGCGCGATGTACGACACCGCCGACATGGTGTGCTGATAATCAAGCCGCGTCGGTCCAATCACCGCCAGCGACCCCATCACTTCCCCGCCCACGCGCGCCGGAGCCCCGATCAGCACAAAATTCTGCAATGACGAAGACGGCACACCGCCGTCCAGTCCCTGATCGAGCCCAATCACCACGCGCACCGCTTCCTGCTTCGTGTTCAGATACGCGCTCAGCAGCTTTACAACTTTTTCTTTTTCCTCCAGCGTACGCAGCATTTCCTGCAGACGCTGCCGATCTTCCTGCCCGCTTACGCCGCTCTCTACCAGGTTCGCAGCGCCTTCCACGAACACAGCCTGCGTCCCTTCATTTGAAGCCAGCGCGCCCTGCTGATACAGCTGCTCGATCGACTTCATCAGCCGGTCATACTCGCTGCGTTCCTGCTCCAACCGCCTCGCGAGCTCCGCGCGCATGTCGCCCATCGTCCAGCCGCGAAAGTTCTCATTGATATAGCGCGCCGCCAAATCCAGGTCCGACTGCGGAATATCCAGCCGCAACAAGCGGTCGCGCACCACTCCCGAACGCGTGACCACCACCGCCAGCACCTTCTGATCGCCCAATCGCGAGAAATAAACGTGCTCCAGCGCGTTCCCGAGTGCATTCCGAGGACCGCTCGTCGCGACCGTTACCCCTACCCCGTGCGAAATCAGCGAGAGCACGTGCGAGGTGCGCTCCATGAACTCCTGCACATCCGTCACGCCCGTCAGCGTGTCTTGGATAATGCTTTGATTCTCGTGCGAGAGACGCGCTTCACCGCTCAGCTGTTCGACATAATAACGATAAGCCTCGGCCGTCGGAACTCGCCCCGCCGAAGCGTGCGGCTGCTCCAGAAATCCCGCATCCGCCAGGTCCGCCAT
>PMSZ01000398.1:0-5818 GCA_003168235.1 Acidobacteriaceae bacterium | reverse complement strand
ACTTTAGATGCAGTGGCTTAGATTAGGATTCCACCACGCCTTACGACGATTTTAGGGAGCGCAGCAAAGGGTGTCAAGAAAGAGGGCGCGAAACACACATCAGGAAGATTGTATTCTGCGTTCAGTTTTTTGGTAACCCAACCTTCGTACCCACACGCGGAATCGATCCGCCTTGGACATTCGGAAGTAGATTCCTGGTCACATGCGGTACGACGCGACGCTGCGTCGCATGCAGCGGATTTTGTTGCCCCAGACGCGTGCCGATATTGGAGCTTCCGCGCAAACGGTCACCCGCCCCAACGACGCGACGCATCCTGTCGACTGACTTGGCATCCGGATCGGGGACTGCCGTCAGGTCGACGATGGCGATTCCATTTCCCGTGCCGGTTATGGCAATCAGCACATCGTCCGTGCCGTCGTCAACCAGCGCATCAAAGTCAGGCGAGAGTGCAATCGGCAACGAGATGCGATTCCGCAGGTTGCCGAGGTTGCCGTCAAGCGCATCGATGCCGTTCGTGGATGGCTGAAAGATCAGCCGCCCGTCTGGGCTCACCTTGGCGCCGTAAACGTAAAGTATGTTCAGAATCTCTCGATCGTTCAAAGCGTAGTAAGACTCGCCGTTGAGGCTGGAATCGTAAATGTAAAAGGTCGCGGTCAACTGGGTTTGATCGCTGGAGAGAGCCAGTTCGTAGTTGCCATAGCAACAGCCGTAACCGTCAAGCGCGAAGAACGGCGTGTCGGTCGCGGCGTCAATGCTGAACACCAGACCGTCGTCGTTGAAGAATACCTCGGAGTTGTCTGAACTGATGACGGTGCGCAGGTATGCGTTGCCATTGTAGTCCGGACCTTGAATCCCGTAGTTGGTGATCTGGCCCGTAGTCGTATTCAGCTTGAAAAACTGGTCGGCTCCCCCAATCCCCTGGCCCACCGTCGTGAAATACACCATCCCACTGTCGCTGACAGCGATTCCGCAGGGAAGCGTTCCTGCATTTACTCCTGTCATGGGAAATGTTTGTACCGACATCGGGTTCGCGGGATTGAGGAGATAAATAGCTCCAGCTCCGGCATCGGCAACAGCCATCATGCTACCGTCCGGCGAAAGCGCGATCCCCCACAATCTCTCGGTCGTGCCCGGAGGCGGAGTAATCGGGATAGGAGCCAACCATTTTCCCTGAGTGCGCGAGAAAACCTGGATTTGGGTGGCGTCGGTGAAGTAGTAGAGATCGGTGTAGGAATCGTAGATGCCTTGGGCGAGCGCCGATCCATTCAGTGGAAACTGCTGAGTTGCCAGTAAATAGCTCAATGCGCTCGACGCTGTCGCGCTTCCCGCACTGGTGCTGACGGTCACATTTACCGCCGACCCGCTGGTGCCCGGCGGGATCGTATAGGCGACACTTTGCAGAGGAAACGGCGGCGCATCTGTTGGGTATGCGTTTGGAACAAATGCCGTGACTTGCGCCGCGACCTCGCCTACGGTCACGCTAAGACCGGAAGGGATCGAATTGGAATTGATCGGACCAAAACCATAGCCATAGATATATCCGGTGCCACCGCCCTCGGCAGTGGCCATGTTCGGCGTGACCTCCAGGATCGTCGGCCCATAGCTGAAGGCCTCGGGAAGAAGCTGCATCCCGCCATTCGTTGCAAAGGTGTAAACGTCCGCGGGCCCGACAGACCCGGGCGGGCTCGTGGCGTAGATGTATTCCGAACTCGCCGAAGCATTGGTGGCTTCTCGTGAACCGAAGTAGATGCTCTTTAGCGAGAACAGGCCACTCACATTTTCCCATTGCGTCGCGGTCCCTCCAGACGTCGGACCGGTGGCCGGGTTCAAGTAATCATTGGTGAATTCCGTACCCACCGCGCCGGTTTGCAAGTCAGAAAGATCGACGAAGCCGAGGCCTTCCTCCAAAGGACCTACATAGAGGCCGGTGCCATCCGTGGCCAGAAGGAAGGGGTTAGCAATGGGACCGAACGCGTACCCTCCGCTGATTGGCTGAACGTCTATGTCCGGGAACCATCCCGCCAGTTCCTGGGTCGCGAGGTCATATGCGTAAATGATGGTTCCGTCGGAAGCGACGAGCGTTTTTGAATCCGGACTGACCATCAAGGGATATCCCATGACACCGAATTGAGCGACCACGGCGAGCGTCTGCGTATTATAGAGAGTCACGCCGCCGGAGTAGTTGGGCAGAATAATGTACTTGCCGTCCGGTGTCGTGACAATGTTCAGTGCGGGTCCACCCGAAATCGCCTGGCCTGTTCCCGTGGAAGGATTCACTTCACATAGTAGGTTCCCATTGATGCCTCCCAAAAGTATCTGGGTGCGGTCAACCGTGAGCGCAAACCCGCCAAGATTCCCCGGAAAACTGCCGCACGGAAGTGGTAATGATCCCGGTAGGAATCCACCATAGATAGAAATGGAATTGTTAGTTGGGTTCCAGACCGCGATGCTCGTTGTGCCATCAATACCGTTGTAGGGACCTATCAAGGACAATTGACCATCCGAGAGGACCAGCGCGGACGTGGCAAGGTAACCGTACGGTCCAATCCCGGACGCTATATATCGTTGGATCACAGCCATCCCAATCGGATCAACTGAGTACACATCGCCGACCTGCGTTCCTACCCAAAGGGTTGTCCCATCCGGAGTTTGGTCGATTCCGAAAGCCCCCGGGACTCCAATGGTCCCAATCTCGGTCTGCGAGGCGGCATCGATAACAATGATCTGGTTGGAAGACGGATCGGTGACGAAATAACGCCCAGTGGCCGCATGATAGAGAATCCAATGCTGATTCACCCATCCGAAATATTCCGTGGTCGCATCTGTCCGCACATAGCGCGTACGAACCGGCACGCCGTTTCCCGAACCGTTTACCGCCAGGCCCAATCCAGCTGTGTGTGTCAAAGACCCAGCGGTTCCAGTGAAGGTGACAGTGGCGTTGGCGCTCGCTGCATTGGCTGCGGCCGTAAATGTGACTTGCTGCGGTGTGCCCGGCACCAGAGTAATAGGTGTCGGCGACACCGAAACGCCAGCTGGGTCTCCAGTCATCTGAACGCTGATTTGCGATGAGAAGCCGTCAATCGCCGTTGCCGATAAAGAGACCGAAGCTGAACTGCCAGCGTCCACGGACTGACTTTTCGGGCTGAGCGCTAAACTGAAGTCGGGATTTGGGGGAGGAGACCCCTGTGAACCACCGCCGCACCCGATCAGGGCGAGGAGAAGCCCCACAGAAAGAACCTGCCATAACGAGGTCCAGCGTTGGTATGCGTTCCCGTGAATTTTACTCATACTCCAAACGGCCACATCTAACTCCCGATCGATGATAGCGTTGCGGGAAAACTTGGAGAGCTAGTATCGTACAGAAACAAGATTGACGCAAACAGAGTTATGCATCGTCTCTGATCGCGGCGAGACATTTTTTCATCACACTAACCAGTGACAGCCATCACAGACAAACATTCCGCCCCATGCAAAAATGATCGCCTGATGAGGCAGTGCCGAGTGTCCGTCTGAGAAACGGTCAAGATGCTCCAAACCATTTCAGCGCTCTTTGACAATCTAACTCCTTAGTTATGAAGACTTTGGTATAAGTCGTTTCTTTTCAAAGACCAAAGCCAAAAATTCTCCCTAACTTCCTGATTCCAATAGACAGGGGGGGAGGAGGGTACCCGATACTAACTGATAAACATTCCCCAAAACCGGCGGAGAGTCAACAAAGCCTGAGATATATACTGCGCGAGCATGATTCTCTCAGCATGACTTTCCGAAGATGACCACCAAGCCTCACATCGCAGTCATCGGCGCTGGCGCCTTCGGCGGATGGATCGCTCTTTATCTCCTTCGCAGCGGAGCAAGGGTCACATTACTCGACGCTTGGGGTCCGGGAAATTCACGGTCTTCTTCCGGCGGCGAAACTCGGATCATTCGCGGCGCCTACGGCCCCGATCAGCCGTACTCGAAACTCGCCGCCCGCTCGCTCCAACTGTGGAAGCAGCATGAAGCTCGATGGCAGCAAAATTTCTGCTTTCCCATCGGCGTGCTGTGGATGGTCGAAGCAGACGGCGCATTCGAGCGCGCCTCGCTCCCGTTCTTGAAAGACGCCGGAATCCCGTTCGAGCAACTCGACCTGAACGAACTCGCCCGCCGCTGGCCGCAGATCAGTTTCGAAAATGTCGAATGGGGTATTTACGAGCCGCAAAGCGGATATCTGCTGGCGCGAGCTTCCACCCAAGCAGTGGTCGACCGCTTTGTGTCCGAAGGCGGAGAGTATCGCCAGGCAGCGATCGCAGCGCGCGATCTGGAAAGCGCTCACCTGAAGGCTCTGACCTTGTCCAATGGCTCAACGTCCGACGGCTCGACGATCGCGGCCGATCGCTATGTCTTTGCTTGCGGTGCGTGGCTGGGAAAATTGTTTCCCGCGACGATCGGCCCGCATTTTCTTTCGACCAGACAGGAAGTATTTTTCTTCGGCACTCCTGTGGACGACCCGCGCTACGACGAAGGCAACATTCCCGTTTGGGCCGATCACGGCGACCACTTTATCTATGGAATTCCCGGCAATCAGGGTCGCGGCTTCAAAGTGGCCGACGATACGCGCGGAGCTGAGTTCGATCCAACGTCAGGCGAGCGACAGGTAAGCGATGAAGGTCTCGCCGCGGCCCGCAGCTATCTCGCGTACCGTTTCCCTGGGATGAAAGATGCGCCGCTGCTCGAGACGCGTGTCTGCCAATACGAAAATACCACCGACCACAACTTCATCGTCGATCGGCATCCTCACAATGCGAATGTATGGATCCTTGGCGGCGGCTCGGGACACGGCTTCAAGCATGGCCCCGCAATCGGCGAAATGGTGGCCAAGCTTGTTCTAAAGGATGAAACTGCCGATGCCGTGTTTCGCTTGGCGCGTTTTCAGCCGGCGTGAAGCTGGATTTGTGTCACAGTCTTACTGGATCTGAATAACGCTCTCCGGAGTGCTGGCTCTGAGTTCTTCCACTCGAGCCGCCACGTTGCGAGCGAATGCGAACAGCGCCTTCGCGTGAGGCGAATTCTCGCCCTCCAGCACAGACGGAACACCACTGTCGCCCGATTTACGGATCTCGGGATCGAGTTCGATGCTTCCGAGGAAAGCGATGTCAAACTGCTTTGCCGTTTTTTCTGCGCCGCCGCGAGAGAAAATGTCGATCTCGTGCTGGCAGTGCGGACACACAAAGTAACTCATGTTTTCCACCATGCCAACGATATCAACCTTCATCTGACGGAACATTTCGATGGCCTTGCGCGCATCTTGCAGCGAAACGTCTGAGGGAGTTGACACCACGATCGCGCCCGTCAAAGGCACTGTCTGAATCAACGACAGCGCAACGTCGCCCGTTCCCGGAGGAAGATCGATGACCAGATAGTCAAGCTGTCCCCACTGCACCGATCCCAGGAATTGCTTGATGATCGAATGCAGCATCGGACCACGCCAGATGAGCGGCTTGTCCCCTGGGTTGAGAAATCCGACGGAGATAACCTTGAGCCCATGCGAATTGATGGGCGCAATCTGGTTTTCACCCATGACTTTGGGTTGTTCGTTGGTGCCAAGCATAAGCGGAACGTTCGGCCCGTAAACGTCGCCATCCAGCAATCCCACCTTGTGGCCCATCTTGCTCAGCGCAATGGCGAGGTTGACCGAAAGCGTCGTCTTGCCGACTCCGCCCTTGCCCGATCCAACCGCGATAATGGCGTTGACGCCAGGCAAAGGTTGCGGAGCAGATTGCTGTTGGCCAGGATGATGGGAATGAGCGCTCATGCTGCGATTATACGGGAGCGCGAAAG
>PMSZ01000307.1 GCA_003168235.1 Acidobacteriaceae bacterium | reverse complement strand
CCGACAGAGAACTCTGCCACGACCGCTCCCGCTGCCGCGGCCGTTGCCGACAAAGCTGCTGCTGACCGAACGACTGCTGTTCCCGACAGCAAGGGCGGGCCGACTTATGTGATTGGTCCCGATGACGTATTGCACGTGGCGGTGTGGAACGAAACCGCGCTTACGGCCACTTTGCCAGTGCGTCCCGATGGCAAGATCTCGCTTCCGTTGATCAACGATGTGCAGGCGGCTGGACTGACGCCCGAACAACTGGGCGTTTCAGTGACGGAAAAACTGAGAAAATTTATCGCCGACCCCCACGTCACGGTGGTGGTGAGCACGATCAACAGCAAGCGGATTTTCCTGGTCGGCGAGGTACTGCGTCCTGGGGCAACGCCGATGATTCCGAACATGACCGTCCTGCAGGCGTTGTCGAGCTCCGGACTCAACCAGTTTGCCAAGACCAAGGGGATTTACGTTCTGCGCACCGCGAACGGCAAACAAGAGAAGTTGCCCGTCAATTATCGCAAGCTCATCAAAGGCAATCTCGAGCAGAACTACATATTACAACCGGGAGACACGATTATCGTACCGTAAAGGGACAATTGTCCCTACGAGGGATCGCACGGGTGAAAATCATGTCGACAAAGCAAATAATCCGGTTGGCGCTGCTGGTTTCTGGCATGAGCCTCGGTATGGCGGCGCAGAGCAGTCCGCAGACGCCGCCGGACTCCACTCCGGACACCACGCCGGCACCGGCCTTCGGCCAGACGGCACCGGTGCTGAATCCGGAGAACCCGCCCGTGACCGGGTTGGACGAGCCTTCACTCGACCTGCGCAGTTCGAGCCGCAGCTTCATCTCTCCCGCCTTGCAAGTGAGCGAATCGGCGGACACCAACGGAGCCAATCAACTCGACTACCGCGGTCTGCAGTCGATCACGCGGGTAATCGGAGCTTTTGACTTGCAGAAATTCTGGTCGAAGAGCGACCTTTTTCTTGAGTATCTGGGAGGCGGAGCGTTCTACAACAACCCGAGCGATATAAGGCAATTGGAAGCTGTCGGATTTGAGGGAGTAACGCGCTGGCGGACGGGCACGATGGCCATACGAGACTCGTTCACTTATCTGCCCGACGGTTCCTTCGAAATCGGCACCTTTGGCGGCGCTCCGGGATTTGGTATTGCCAACGGCGGCGGCACAGGGTTTGCTGGAGGTGGTATCCCCGGCGCCCACCCTTTCGGCAGTGGTTTGTTCGGCGCGGTGGGAGATGTTCCCAGGTTGGCCAATACCGCGATCCTGGATGCGGTGCAGGCCATTAGCCCGGTGGCCGCAATCACGTTTGCTGCGGGATTCAGCGACGCTCACTTCTTCGATCCCACGCATCTTCTCATCAACAGCGACCAGTTCACCATCGAGGCCGGCTACAGCCATTTGTTGCGCCGCCACGATCAGCTTGGGTTGGTGTACGCGTTTCAGCTGATCCAGTTTCCGCAAAATACCGGTGGCCAGATTTACGTGAACATCGTGAACTTGCGCTGGAGCCACACCATCACGGGACGGTTAAACCTGATCGTCGGAGCCGGTCCGGAATACATCAGCCTGGAAGAGGGCGGCTACGAATCATATCTGTCGTTGAGCGCGCGGGTCCAACTCCGCTACAAGATGGGGCATGCGTCGGTTCTGGCTTCCTACGAAAAATTTGTTTCTCCAGGTTCAGGCTTATATGCCGGGGCCGATGTGCAAACGGCGCGGCTTGGATATAACCGCCCGCTGGGGCGCACGTGGGAGTTTTTTGGCGATCTCGGCTTCTCCCACAACGCAAAAATCCAGGGTGGTGGCATCAGTGCGAACAGCTACAACGACATGTATGTCTCCACCATTTTTCGCAAGCACCTGGGCCGCACCTACGAGTTCATTGCCGCATATCGCTTTGGCGAGGACATTTTCAGCAGTTATACCTGCGCGCCAGACGCCAGTTGCGGCAGAAGTGCCCAGCGGCAGAGCGGAAGCCTTGGGTTGGAGTGGCATCCGAAGCCGACAAGGATCGAATAATTTTTTGGCCGCTGAAAACGGCCGGATTGGTGAACAGTTATGGCAAATCGCGAATTAACGATGGACGATTATCTGGCAATGCTGCGGCGGCGCCTGAAGGTTATTTTGATCCCAGCCCTGGTGGCGCCCCTGACCGGTTTCCTGGTTTCCTACGCGCTGCCGCCGAGATACACCTCCACCGCCACGGTCCTGGTGGAAGGCCAGAAGGTGCCCGACGCTTACGTTGCGCCGGTGATCACGCAGGACTTTACCCAGCGGGTGAACACCCTGAGCCAGGAGATCCTGAGCCCCAACGTTCTTCGTCCGGTGGTTCACGATCTCGGTCTGGTCCCACTCGACCAGGAGGCCAAACTCGTCGGGCAGATCCAGCAGGGCATGCAGGTCGAACCGGTGATCACAACCATGAGCCAGGCCGTGGCCAGCGAACCTGCGACCAAGAAGAAGCCGTCGGCCAGCAACGAGCCGTTGCCCGGGTTCAATGTCATCTACACCGACAGCAACGGCGTGCGCGCGCAGAAAATCTGTAATGCCTTGACCTCGCTGATGGTGACGCAGAATCTGAAGTCGCGTTCCGAAGTCGCGCAGGGCACGACCGATTTTCTTACCCGCCAACTGGACGAAGCCAAGCATACGGTAGACGAGCAGGATGCCAAACTCGCTGCCTTCAAGAAGCAATACATGGGGCAGTTGCCGACCGACGTCGACAACAACATGCGCATGTTGATGTCGCTGAACTCGCAGCTTGATGCCACCACGCAGACGCTGGCTCGCGCCCAGCAGGACCGGACTTACGCGCAAAGCATGCTGGCGCAGCAGATCTCTACCTGGAAGACTTCTCTCTCCAGCACCAATCCGCAGACCCTGCAACAGGAATTGACGCAGTTGCAAGGGCAGTTGCTGCAGTTGCAGGCGCGCTATACCGACGATTATCCAGATGTGATCAAGACCAAGGCCGACATTGCCGAGGTCGAGAAGAAACTGAAAGAGGTCAATGCGGCCGCGGCGGCCGCCGCCAACGGCGCGTCGAGCGGCGACACCAGCGTGAGCGCTAACAATTCCGAGCCGCCCGAGATCCGGGCGATCCGCCTGCAGATCCACCAGTATCAGGACTCGATCGACCAGGCGACGCAAGACCAGAAGAAGCTGCAAAGCGCGATCAATATCTACCAGGCCCGCACCTCCATGAGTCCGAACATCGAGGAGGAATACAAGGTGCTGACGCGCGACAACGATACCGCGCAGGCGTTTTATCGGGACCTGCTGGCCAAGAAAACTGCCGCCGAACTGGGCACGAACATGGAAACCGCGCAAGAAGGCGAGCAGATGCACATTGCCGTCCTGGCCAGCTTGTCCGACAGTCCGAGTTTCCCGGTCCGTCCGCTTCTGGCCGGCGCCGGCCTGGGCGTGGGCTTTGCGTTCGGCATCCTGATCGCGGTGATTTTGGAGTTTAGCGACAAGTCGATTCGTACCGAAAAAGATGCTGCCGCCAGCACGGACCTGCCTCTGCTGATTGCCGTGCCCTGGGTGGGTGGGGACGACGAGGATGACGCGTCTGTCAACGGCAACGGCCGCCGGCGCTTCTGGGGCCGGGGCGATTCCGGGGGGAAAGAAGAGCACGAGCACGTCGGGGTTTAACGCAAGGCGTTTAGAGCGAGAATATGTATAAAGAATTTTTTGGACTTCGTGCCAATCCGTTCAACGTCAATCCGGACCCGCGCTACCTGTTTCTGACGCGGCACACCGAGGAGGCGCTGGCTTGTCTTACCTACGGCATCCAGAGTCGCAAGGGTTTCGTGTTGCTGACGGGCGAGGTGGGCACAGGCAAAACGACGCTGATCAATAAATTGATGGAGTGGCTGCGCCTGCAGCAAGTGGCGACCGCCTTCATCTTCAACTCGCGCATGGATACGTCGCAGTTTCTGGATTTCATGATGGCCGATTTCGGCATTCCCTGCGAGGGCCAATCGAAGAGCCAACTTTTGCAGCGTCTTTATAACTGGCTGCTGGATCGTTATCGCGCGGGCGAAACGGCAGTGCTGGTGGTGGACGAGGCGCAGAACCTGACCGATGAAGTGCTGGAAGAAATCCGCATGCTCACCAATCTCGAGACCTTCACCGAGAAGCTGTTGCAGATCGTCCTGGTGGGGCAGCCTGAACTTGAACAACGGCTGAAGCAGCCGCAGTTGCGCCAGCTCCGTCAGCGCCTGACGCTGCGGGCCAAGACGCATCCTCTGAATCTTGAGGAGACCCGGTCCTACGTCGTCCAGCGTCTGCGCATCGCGGGTTCGAATGGCGAGCCGATTTTCGATTCCGACTCGATCCTGGCGCTTTTCCGTTATTCGCAGGGCATTCCGCGCATCGTGAACTTGCTCTGCGAGCATTGCCTGGTGAGCGCGTTCGTCGATCAGAAAAAGACGGTCGCCGTCGACGTTGTCGATTCGGTCGCGCGCGATTTCGATCTGGCCGATGGCAACGCTGCCGCGGCGATGACGGCGCCGGTCCCGGCCTCCGACAAATTCGATCTGGTTGAAGCTCTACGCACGCTGGCGACCTTGGCCGACCGGCTGCGCCAATCGGAACCACAAGATCTCCCCAAGGAAAGGAAATTATGAGCCGCATCCATGACGCCTTAAAACGCGCCGAACAAGAAAGAGCCACTTCCACGGGGACGCACGTCGAGCCCGCTTACGACCAACCACCATTTCAGCAGGACGCGCAGGGCGAAGCCATGCCTCTGCTGCAGACTCCGATGGCGTCCGCCGGAAACGGCGGCATGCCCAACACGGCGTCAGGGCTGAATATGGGCTCCGCGTTGAATTACGAAGCGCTGGTCGCACGCTGCCCGCAGAGCGCGTGGAGTCCGGACCAGAAAACCATGCTGTTCTTCGAACAGGACGACAGCCGGCTGGGCGCGGAAGAGTTCCGCACGCTGCGTTCCCGGCTTTATCAGATCCGCGAGAAGATGCCACTGAAGCGGCTGCTGGTGACGAGTGCGCTGCCCAAGGAAGGCAAGACGTTCGTATCGGCCAATCTCGCCCAGGTCCTGGTGCGGCAGCATGGACGGCGCGCGCTGCTCATCGATGCCGATCTGCGCAATCCCGGCTTGCATCGCCATCTCGGAGCGACGCAGTCTCCTGGATTGTCTGACTACCTGTTGGGGGAAATCGACGAGTTCGCCGGGCTGCAGCGCGGGGCTATGGAAAACCTGTTCTTCCTGCCCGCGGGAAAGAGCGTTGCCAGCGCCCCTGAACTGCTGGCCAACGGCCGCCTGAAACTGTTCCTGCAGCGGGTCGAGCCGTTGTTTGACTGGATCATTATCGATTCGTCGCCGGTCATCCCGGTATCTGACGCGACGCTGGTCGCGGGCGCCTGCGATGGCATTCTGATGGTGGTGCGCTCGGCGGTGACGCCTTCCGATCTGGCTTTGCGCGCGCGCGAGGAGTTCCCCGACAAACTGCTGCTCGGCGTGGTGCTGAATGGCGCCCCGTCCGACAAGTCGCAGCGTTCCAAATACTATTACGGCGAGGCCGTGAGCAGCCCTGCCTGAGATGAACCGAGGCCCCATTGATTCGGCTCTTTCACGTTTATTACCCGATTCGAACGCTCATCCTGCTGCTGGGAGAGGCCCTGATTGTATGGACCTCGTTCCTGGTGGCGGCATGGGTGGTGCTTCGGGACGACAGCTACCTGGTGCTCAACTATGAGGGCGGATGGTACAAGCTCTTCATTTTTACCGGGGTCGTATTGCTGTGCTCGCACTGGTTCGATCTCTACGATACCGCCCGCTTGAACACCCGCGGAGAACTCTATTTCCGTTTGCTCATGGTGCCGGGCGTGCTGGCCTTCGTTACCGCTGCCATCAGCTATTTCCGTCCCAACTACCTGCTGAGTGGCAGTTCAATGGCCCTCGGGCTATTCATCGTGGCGCTGGCACTTTCCGGATGGCGGCTCGGTTATGGCTGGCTGGTGCAGTTACCGATCCTGGTCGAACGCGTTTATGTTCTCGGCACTGGCGAGCGCGCGCAGCGGCTGGTGCAGGGCTTGCGCCAGAATCCTGAGAGTGGCGTCGAGATCGCCAGCTGGACGGGCAAACTCGAGGGCGAGGTCACGCGCGATTCCGTCGCGGCCCATTTGATGAAGGTGGTCGAGACCCAGAAAGTGCACCGCGTGATTGTCGCCGTGGCCGATCGCCGCGGCACGATTCCCATGGAAGAACTGCTCGAACTGCGCATGCAGGGCGTAAAGGTCGAAGAGGCCACTTCGTGGCTGGAAAAAATCTCCGGCAAAATCGAAGTTGAAAACCTCAACCCAAGCTGGCTGGTATTCAGCGAGGGCTTTCGCCGCAGCCCGATGTTTCTATTCGTGCGCCGCGTGCTTTCCATCTTCATTTCGCTGATCGGTCTTCTGCTCACGCTGCCACTTCTGCCTTTTATCATGCTTGCCATCCGTCTCGATTCGAAGGGGCCGGTGTTTTACACCCAGACGCGCGTGGGAAAGGGCGGGAAGCTTTTCAAGGTAGTGAAGTTCCGCACCATGCGGCAGGATGCCGAGTCTGGGACCGGCGCGCAATGGGCGGCCAACAACGACCCGCGCGTGACTCGCGTGGGCAAGTTTCTGCGGACGTCGCGGCTGGATGAGATCCCGCAACTGTGGTGCGTGCTCAAAGGCGATATGGCGTTCGTCGGGCCGCGTCCGGAGCGTCCTGAATTTATCGAGGAGCTTTCCAAGAAGAT
>PMSZ01000201.1 GCA_003168235.1 Acidobacteriaceae bacterium | reverse complement strand
CAGACCTCAGGCGCCTAATCCGGGCTTCGAACCGCACCGTACGAAAAATGCCGATGCCCACGTTATTGAGCAAATAGCTGGCAACTCCCGAACGGCCGGCGGGAATCAACGAGAAGGGCTGCCGCCACTATTGTGCCATTGACGTCCAATTGGCTCTATGCTGGAGTAGCTCGCATTACTTCGCCTCCCGGATCCATCTTCCCAGCATGAAGTAATTCACTTCCGAGGCGAGCGGCCCAAGTGCGGGAATGGGATGGACGCTGGCTCGGAGGGCTCATGGAAAATCCAAAGTTTGCTTCCAGAGGACTGGCAGGCGCATGGGTGCTGCTGGCAGTTTATGTGGGACTGATCGCTGTGAGCAGTCCGGTGCGAGCGCAAAGTGAAAGCACCGTCTACACCTTCACCAACTCGCCGGACGGGGCGCGTCCAGCCGCGGGGTTGATCATGGAGCAGGGCAAGTTTTATGGGACTACGGTCGCGGGCGGGACTGGCAATGGCGGGACGGTGTTTAAGTTTAACACGAGCGGTGAGGAGTCGGTGCTGTACAGTTTTCAACCGCACCCTCCGCCATCGGCGGCAATTCCACCCGAGCAAAGAGGATGGGTGACGGACGGCGCGAACCCATACGGCGGTGTGGTGATGGATGGGCAGGGGAATCTCTATGGCACAACCGCGTACGGCGGGCTTTATTCGGAGAGCTGCCATGGATGTGGCACCGTGTTCGAAGTGAGTGCAACGGATGAGGAGAAGCTGCTGTATACCTTTGCTGGATCGCCGGACGGGGCAAATCCGCAAGGGACCCTGGCGATGGACGCGCAGGGGAATGTCTACGGCACTACGGTCAATGGAGGCGCACACGGCAAAGGGACGGTTTTCAAGCTGAGCCCGGCGGGCGTGGAGACGGTGCTATATAGCTTTGAAGACGCGCCGGATGGGGCGAATCCGGGGGCGGGCGTGATCATGGATGGGGAGGGGAATCTGTATGGGACAACGACGTACGGAGGGTCGCAAAACACGGGCATCGTTTTTGAAGTGACGCTGGGCGGTGCGGAGACAGTACTGTACCGATTCTGCCAGCAGGGCGGATGCGCGGACGGGGGGCTGCCGGCTGGTGGTCTGATCATGGACGCGCAAGGAAATTTGTATGGGACGGCATCGGCCTTCGGCGAGTATGGGTGGGGCGCAGTGTTTAAGGTGACACCGGGTGGGGAGGAGAGCGTGCTATACAGCTTTAAGGATGTGCCGGGCGATGGGGCGTATCCGGACGGGGGCGTGGTGATGGATGCGCGGGGAAATTTGTATGGGACGACCACGTATGGCGGGGCGAATTTTTTCTACGGGACGGTTTTTGAGCTGAGTCCAGATAATACTGAGACGGTGCTTTATAGTTTTTGCGCGACGAACGGATGCCCGGATGGGTCGATTCCGCAGGCATTGGTGCTGGATGCACAGGGCGATCTCTATGGCACGACGTATGAGGGCGGGAGCGCGAACTGCTATCTGGGCTGCGGCGTGGTGTTCAAGATGACGCCGTAGGCGGTCCTCTGCGGTTTGCGGAAAGCGCTCAGCCGGAGGAATTTGTATTGTGTGCCTTGCAGCGGCGATATTGAAAACTGTTGATCCATGCTGAAGGTGGAAGTCCCGACCGTCACAAAATCCACGACTCGTCGGGTTGGGCACGAATTTGGGGATCAAGAATGCGTAAGAATATATAGAAATCATTGATCTCCGTTCTGGCGTCTCCGGAGAAAAGTTTTATTCCGACTGCGCGCTAGGGCGCGTAGTCAGGCGCTAACTAACTGGAAATGAAACCAGAATTCAAACTGACCATTTCTAGCCACAGAATCGCTTGGCATTCGCCTTTCGGATCCGAATGGATGGCGAATCGAAATCGGACTGACTGCAAAGTTCAATCGCCATTTTCAGTGTGCAATTCTCTGCTACGTTCTTGCTATCTGTAACTTACGGACACGTCGAGGCTTAGCGCAACAAAGCTGTACCGAAGGTTCGAATCCCTCCCTCTCCGCCACGCAGTCTGAAACGCAGAGAAATCTGCCAGGATTGTTCTAAGAATCGCGGAAAAACGCCGCTATTCCGCGATAATTGCCTTCGAAGTGGACCAGAGAAAGTGACGCTCTTAACGCCGCAGGCGAGGTTTCTCGCCTTTTTCTCTAAGGGGCAGATCAGCAGTCCGGTTTCCGCGACTCCACCAGGCGAATGCAATGCGATCAAAAATAAATGTCGGGGCGAAGGCGACTTGACGCCGGTCACACTAACGGTGAACCCGGTTTCCAATCTCCTAACTCTCCCCAGGTTTGTTTTTGCCTCTTGATTTTTTTTGTGAATTTCAAAACTCTCTTTTCGCCACTGTTGGCACAAACGCGTCCGTATTCGGTGGCGCTATTGGCCCGTGCCTCCTAGCACGATGGCTTGCGGGCTTCCCGGAACGCTGTCCTTCAGGCTGAGCGTGGCGCTGCGAGTGCCGGTGGCTTTCGGATCAAAGGTCACGCTAATGGAGCAGCCCGCACCTGGAGGCAAGGTATGCGGTGTGAGCGGACAGGTTGTGGTTTCGGCGAAGTCGGTGGCATTTGCCCCTGTAATTTTCGGTTTGCTGATGGTAATCGGCGTACCGCTTGGGTTCGAGATGGTGATGGACTGCGGAGTACTCTTCACGCCAACCTTCTCCGTGCCAAAATCCAAAGCGTTGGGAAATATTGCGATAACGGGAAGATTGAGCTGCACGGCGATCGCACCGGTCTCGCCGGAGGGGCCGGAGTTCGCTACCGCCAGATCGACTCCGCCGTCGCCGTTGAGGTCGCCAGCAGCAGTGCCGTCCGTGAAGATGCCGAACTGGCCGTAATCCACGTGCGGCTGGAAGGTGCCGTCGCCGTTGCCGAACAGGAGAGAAACGGTTCCCTGCGGGCACGGAAGGTCAAAGAAGCCCCCAACACCAAGCACCAGATCGAGATTGCCGTCGCCGTTGAAGTCCGCCGCCGACACAATAAACGGGTACTGTCCGGTGGGGTAAACGAGTTGCGATTGGAAGGTGCCGTCACCGTTGCCGAGCAAAATCGAAATGGTGCTGTCGTCATAGTTGACTACGGCAAGATCGGCTTTTCCGTCGTGATTGAAGTCTCCGACGGCCACTCCAAAGGGAAAGTTGCCTGTAGAGTAGCTGACCGGAAGTTGGAATGTGCCGTTGCCATTGCCCAGCAAGATCGATACAGTACTCCCATAACCGTTGGTGACCGCCATGTCGAGGTTGCCATCGCCGTTAAAGTCACCGGTCGCCACAAATTCCGGATCGTAGCCAACCGGATAACCGACGTAGGGCTGAAAGGTGCCGTTGCCGTT
>PMSZ01000095.1 GCA_003168235.1 Acidobacteriaceae bacterium | reverse complement strand
TGCTCGAATTGCACGGCGAGTTGGGGATTGTGCTCTCGGTGGCGCACGTCAATCACAAGTTGCGCGGTGAAGAATCGGATGGCGACGAGCGCTTTGTCGCGGAGCTGGCACGGCGGCATGGGCTTGAACTGCATACCTGTGACGCTCCTATGGATGCGGGGTACGATTCAGGCATTGAGGCGGGGGCGCGCGAAAAGCGCTATGAATTTTTCCGGGAGTTGATGCGCGATGGCCGAGTCGTAAAGATTGCGACCGCGCATACGCTCGACGATCAGGTTGAAACGGTCATGATGCGCCTGTTCCGCGGCACTGGCATTCGCGGACTTGCCGGGATTCATCCGCGCATCGTCTTTGAAGCCGACAAGCTTGAAGTTAATAAACAACGACACAGCGAAATCGTGCGGCCGCTGCTTGGCTTTCGCCGCGCGGCCTTGCAGGATTTCTTGCGCGAACGGAGCCAGACCTGGCGAGAAGATTCGTCGAATGCGGATACGTCATTTCTGCGCAACCGCATCAGGCATCGGTTGTTGCCTGCAATCAAAGAGGAATTTGGCGAGGCGGCAATCGAGCACATGGCTGAACTCGCGGAGATCGCGCGCGCGGAAGAGGAACATTGGGAGCGCGGACATTCGGAGATTCACGCACAGGTGTCGCGCGCACAAATTCGCGGCACTGCTGAGACGCGGCCAGCCGCACCTCTACCGGTGGGGCCGTTGCTGGCGCTTCCCCTGGCGGCACAGCGGCGCCTGGTGCGCTCATGGCTGGAAACCAATGCGCTCAATTTGAGTATCTCGTTCCACATCATCGAGCAAGCGCTCGATCTGGCAGGTGAGCCGGCAGGCGGAAAGATCGAGCTTCCCTGCGGATATCGCGTCAGGCGCACTCGCGATGACCTATGCATTGATTCCTCTGCGAGTGAATGGCGAGGAGAGTATGAATATTCTCTGCCCGTTCCCGGCGAGGTCGAGATCCCTGAACTCGGCATTCGGTTGCGGGCTATGATCGTTGATCCGAAAGATGTGCCCGAGGCCGAACGAGACTCTCTGATCGATCCTCAATGCTTGTCGGGTGCTGTCCTGGTGCGCAACTGGCAGCCGGGAGACCGATACTGGCCGGCGCACACGAAGCAGGAGAAAAAGGTAAAGGACTTGCTCAGCGACCGCCACGCCACCGGCGCGACGAAAAAGATGTGGCCGGTCGCTGTCGGGCGGGGCGATCTGGTCTGGATGCGGGGATTCCCGGTTTCGGCAGCCGTTCGCGCGCCAGCGGGGGCTGAAAAGGCAGTTTGGATCAGAGAATTGCGGCCATAAAGTTCGCGGGGGAAGTTCGCGGAAAGTTCGCCGGAAAGCGCGCGGGCTTGATGTAACATGCGATAGTTAGAATAGGCAGCTCGCGGTTACCCGCTACAGATCGACTGTTTTAGAAGACGAAACCGGAGGCGCCACTTCCGCCATGAATGCCTTGCCGAATGTCGCATTGCGTCAGGTAATCTCGGCCGACCAGATTCAGAAACGAGTCCGCGAGTTGGGACGGCAGATCTCCGACGACTATCGAGGCCAGACTGTCATCGCGCTCGGAATCCTGGAAAACAGCTTCCTCTTTATGGCCGACCTGGTGCGGACGCTCGATGTGCCCGTCGTCTGCGCCTTCATCAAGCCAACCTACAAGCAGAGCCAAAAGGGCGACTCCCCGCTGCTGGAGATTTTTTTCAGCCAGGATCTGGCGATTACCGGCAAGCACGTTTTGCTGATCGAGGGCCTGGTGCACTCGGGAGTGACCAGCGAATTTCTCATGAGCGACCTGCGCGCACGGGGCGCGGCTTCGGTGAAGCTGGTAACGCTGCTCGATCGCCAGTCGGCGCGCCGCGTACCGCTGCAGCCTGACTACTTCGGTTTTCTTGTGGATGACGCGTTCCTCTGCGGCTATGGGCTGGGCAGTCCGGAGCAGACGGGGCGGAATTTGCCGTATCTGGCGGCGACGACCTGAGTGGAGTCGATATGAACAGCGTCATCAAGACGGTGGTTTTCTGGATGGTCATTGTGGTGAGCGCGTTCTTGCTCTGGCAGGTCGTGAAAACGAACAGCACAGCTCGGCCCATCCCAGAAATAAGTTATTCGCAGTTCTTAACAAGGGTCGCAAACGGCCAGGTCAGCCGAGTCATCATTACCGGCAGTCTCGTTAGTGGGTACGATGGCAAAGGTGGCATTTTTCGCGTCGTTGCGCCGGCAAGCCAGTCGGCGATGCTCGATGCTCTTCAACAGCACGGAGTAGAGATCTGGTTCAAGGAAACGCGCGAACAGGGTTGGCCAACTTGGATCGCCAATCTGGCTCCCTTGGTTCTTCTGGCGGCTCTGTGGTTCTTCATGATCCGCCAGATGCAACAGATGCAGAGGCGGCGACCGGGGAGCGATGGAACGCCGACTTACATACCCCCGCAGGAGTCCAAACCTCGTTTTGGCCCGTGACTTCTGTCACTCACTTCTGTTTCCCCGTTTTCCCGCAAAAGGTCTAGAATAAAAAGTCAGGCTACTCCCAGTCGAATGGCTGCCTCCGGCATCTAACTAGCAGTTGCGGAGCGGCTTTTTCCAGCACGGGGATGGGCTGCACTTTGAGGAGTTTTGAGTGAATTCGACGATCAAGACGGTTCTGTTCTGGGCGGTCATCATAGTTTCAGCCTTTCTGCTTTGGCAGGTGGTGAAGACCGGGACCAACGCTCAGAAAGACAAAGAAATCGGTTTTTCGGAGTTCCTGTCCGATGTGGACCAGGGCAACGTCCACGACGTGATGTTTATTGGCCAGGAAGTGCGCGGGAAGTTCAAGAACGACTCGTCATTTCATACGATCGTTCCGGCCAACTATCCCGATATGTACACGAAGCTGACGGCCAAAAACGTGCCTTACAGCTTCAAGGACATCAGCAACGGTACCTGGCCGAGCTGGATTCTGAATCTGGCGCCTCTGGTGCTGCTCGGCGCGCTTTGGTTCTTCATGATCCGGCAGATGCAGACGGGCGGGAACAAGGCGCTGTCGTTTGGCAAGAG
>PMSZ01000564.1 GCA_003168235.1 Acidobacteriaceae bacterium | reverse complement strand
GGCGCGAAGAGAATCCTCCGCCAAAAGCCTCATTAAAAACGCTGATAGCGTAATAGTCGGGATTGTTGCGCGTGGTGCCCAGCGCCACCATGTGGATGTTGCTCTGATTCACGTCTTCTTTGGGGATGAGATAGTAGCCGGGCTTGGCTGACTGATACTGAATCTCATCTTTCGGCAGGTCGGCGCCCCGAGGCCACGCCTCAAAGGCGGCGCGCAGCTTGGCTTCCATTGCGACGGAATCGAAGTCGCCACTGATGCCCAGGATGATGTGATTGGGATGGACGTACGTCGTGTGCCAGTCGAGCAAATCCTGGCGAGTGATGGCGGCGATGGTGGAATACTCAGGTTCGCGAGCATAGGGATTGTCCGCTCCGTAAGCCAGCTTGGCGGATTCGCGTGCCGCAATCTCGCCGACTTCGTCATTGCGCCGCGAGATGCTGTCGTTGGCTTGCTTCTGCGCCAGGTCGAGCTTGTCGGCGCGGAATTCGGGATTCTTTAGCAGGTCGGCGAAGACTGGGAAGACATCGTCGAAGTCGCCTTTCAGGCAACTCAAGCTGATGCTGGTTGAATCGGGCTCGCCGCCGGTTTCGACCTTGGCTGCGCGCACTTCAAGAAAGTCGTCGAGCTGATCGCCGGTTTCGGTCTTCGTGCCGCCGGTACGCCAGACTTCGCCGAAGATGTCTACTAGCCCGACTTTGCGGGCCGGCTCATTGCGCGAGCCGCCGCGGATGCGCGCGCTCCCGTCGATCAGCGGCAGTTCGTGATCTTCCTCGAGGAAGATCACCATGCCGTTGGACAGTTCAATGCGCTTCGGTTGCTGCGGATGGAAAGCGGGCAGAGGTGCGATCGGGATCTGTTGCCAGTTTGTTGTCTGTGATGTGGCTCTGGGGAGCGGCACAAACAGGACGGCGGCCGCGAGAATCATCGAAAAAGATATCCGATTCGTTCTCATTGCGCACCCCTCTGATCCGATGCCCGTTGATCTGACGGAGCCCGATCTGACGGAGCCCGCTCTGCGCTCTGCTCGACGCCGGGTCCTACGCCCGCGACGGTTTCGATCACGCCCACGGTGCGGTTGGTATCCTGAAAGGTGTCGTTGGCCACGCGCCGGATGTCCGCCTTCGTTACCTTGTCGATGCGGTCCACGGAGCGGAATAGCTCGCGCCAGTCGCCATAACGAGTCTGGTAAATCGCCAACTGGGTCGCCAATCCTTCGTTGTCTCCCAGGCCGCGAATCAGGTTAGCCTTGCTGCGCGTCTTGACCATCTTCAACTCGTCATCGGTAATGTCTTCTTTCTTCAGTCGCTCGATTTCGATGTGAATCGCATCCGCCACTTCCTGCGTGGTGTGTCCGGGCAGCGGGAAAGCATAAAACGCGAACAGGTGCGGGTACTTGGTGCCGGGCAGACCGGTGAATCCGGCGGAGAACGCCGCGATTTTCTTGTCGCGCACCAGAGCGCGGTAAAGCCGCGAGGTGCGGCCCTCCGACATGAGATCGGTGATGGCCTCAAACACCGCGTCGTCTTTCGTTTTGTAGTCCGGCCGGTGGTAGCCCTCAAGATAAAGCGGCTGAGATTTTTCTTTCAGCACAACCTTGCGCTCGGAATTCTGCGGAGGCTCGGTAGTAGTGGTTTCATCGGGCTTGGAACTCGCGGGCAGGCGGCCGAAGTATTTCTCGAGAAGCGGCATGACCTGTGCGGCCTTCAGGTCTCCCGCTACGGCGACCACCATGTTCGCGGGCACGTAATACTCGTCGAAAAACTTCTTTGCATCGGTGGCGGAAAAATAATTCAAGTCGGACATCCATCCGATAGTTGGCCGGTGATAGGGATGGGCTTCGAATGCCGCCGCGTCAAACTGCTCCTCCAGACGGCCGGTGGGGTTGCTATCGGTGCGCATGCGGCGCTCTTCGATCACGACATTTCGTTCTTTATAAAACTCCCGCATCACGGGGTGAAGAAAGCGCTCCGATTCGAGATAGGCCCAGAGCTCAAGGCGATTGATGGGGAATGAGTAGTGGTATCCGGTTTCATCTAAATCGGTGAAGGCGTTCATGCCCTCTCCGCCTTCACTTTCGACGATCTTGCCGAACTCGTTGTTGTAGGGCGCGGAGAATTTGTCGGCGGCGGCGATCGCGTCTTTCCAGGACTGTTCGAGCTGCGCGAGCTTCTTTTCGTCGCGATCGACAGGCTTGTCTCGTTCCGCGATGTAAGCGGCGTAAGTGGCCTCTACTTTGGCGAGAGCGATTTTTTCTCCGGCATAATCGCGCGTGCCGATCGTGTCGGTCCCCTTGAAAGCCATGTGTTCGAACATGTGCGCCAGGCCGGTTTTACCCATCGGATCCTGCACGGAGCCGGCATCGACATGGGTGAAGAATGAAAACACCGGCGCCTCGGGACGTTCGCAGATGATGATGGTGAGGCCGTTGGGCAGCATCTTTGTCGTGATCTTCTGCTCGAAGCTCTTCAGGTNNTCTCGAAAGAGGCGAGGTCTTGCGCGAGAGCCAGCGAGCACAAAACGAAACATACAACAATTGTTTTTACCGAGATGAAGCGGGATTTCATGAAGCCTCCACGGCGCGACGCTAAAAATTCGACGTTACGTGGAGGCGGGGAAGATTGTCAAACGGGACTGGGAGCAAAACTTGGCGGAAGAGCAGATCCTTCGCTTCGAGCAGGATGACAAGCTCG
>PMSZ01000269.1 GCA_003168235.1 Acidobacteriaceae bacterium | reverse complement strand
CCGATTACACCTGCACCGCACTACAGCTTGCGAACTTCTGGCAAGACGTAAGCTCGGACTATGCGAGAGTACGAATTTACCTTCCGCTTGAGGATCTACGCCGCTTCGGCGTGACCGAGGAATCCATCCGCGACGGTGAGAACACGTCCGCCTTCCGCGCGATGATGCAGTTTGAAGTNNTGCCGCTGATCGCCAAGGTCGATCGTAAATTGGCAACGGACATCGAACTATTCAGCCGTGGCGGGCAGGAGATTCTGAATGCCATCGAGCGCCAGGACTATGCCGTGTTAGGTCGGCGTCCGGTGATCTCAAAAAGTAGAAAGCTGGCGTTGGTCGCGGGAGCGGCTCTGGGCAGGCTTTTCGGGCGTCCGGGCCGGAAAGCCAGGCGGGGCAGCAAGCGATGAGCACCGCTGTGGGAAATGCGCCCGTCCAATTTGCGCCAACGGCTTCCCAGCTCCACATGGCGTATTCCGTTTGCCGGAGTATCGCGCGCTCGGCAGCCAAGAATTTCTACTACGGGTTTGCGGTATTGCCTCGCCGCAAGCGTAACGCGTTGAGCGCGGTGTACGCGTTCATGCGGCGGTGTGACGATATCGCCGATGACAATGCGCTCACCTATGAAGATCGTCACAATAAGCTGGCGGAGTGGCTGGACAAGGTGCATCGCGCGCTAGCTGCGCAACCTACGGACGATCCGGTGCTGCTGGCGCTGACCGACGCGCAGCGTGTTTACCAGATTCCGATTGGGCTGCTCGACCAGCTCGCGTTCGGGACCGCCGCGGACCTTGATTACGGTCAGCTGGAATCCTCTAACAGTGCAGTGCCTGTTCCGCGTTACCAAACGTTTGAAGAGTTACAAAAATACTGCTACGGAGTTGCTTCTGTAGTCGGCCTGGTATGCATCAAGATATTCGGGTATCGCGATCCTTCTGCTGAAGTGTTGGCCGAGCGCTGTGGCCTGGCGTTTCAACTGACGAATATTATTCGCGATGTGAAAGAAGATGCGGCCGTGGGACGGATTTATTTTCCGCAAGAGGACTTGACGCAATTCGGACTTTCAGCCGCCGATCTGGCCGGACCGAATGTCGATGTTGCCCGCTTGCGCCCGATGCTGGCTCTGGAAGCCGATCGCGCCCGCGATTGCTATCGTGCCGGGGAAGAGCTGATCCCGCTGGTGAATGAAGATAGCCAACCCGCGCTGTGGGTGCTGATTACTATCTATCGCCGGTTGCTCGAAAAGATTGCGGCGAAGCAGTACGACGTGTTCAGCGAGCGTGTTCGATTGAGCGTTCCCGAGAAACTTACTGTCCTGGGAAAGGGAATGCTGAAGCGTCTGGTTTGATGCCTTCCTCAACACATCCCTCCACATCTCCTTCGGCACCTGTTACAGTGGCGATCGCCGGAGGCGGATTGGCCGGCCTTGCCGCCGGATGCGCCTTGTCCGAAGCCGGATTTCGCGTGACGCTGTTTGAGCGCCGTCCTTATCTGGGCGGGCGAGCTTCTTCGTATCAGCATCCTGGGACCAACGAGGTCGTCGACAATTGTCAGCATGTATTGCTCGGATGCTGCACCAACCTGCTCGATTTCTACCGGCGCGCGGGAGTCCAAGGCAAGATTCGCTGGTACGAAAAACTGAACTTTCTCGAGCCGGGCGGCCGTGCTTCCGAGATTGCGCCTTCATGGTTGCCCGCACCGCTGCATACGGCACCTGCGTTTTTGCGCGCGAACTGTCTGAACCTTGGCGATAAGTTGAGGATCGGCCGCGCCATGGCCGCGCTCGCTCCCAGGCTTTCGGAAGATCGAGGCGAGTCGTTTCTCGAATGGCTTAAGCGCCACGGACAGACGGCGCAAGCAATCGACCGTTTCTGGAAAACAATTCTGGTGAGCGCGTTGAACGAAGATCTCGATCGCGTGTCCGTCCCCTACGCGGCGCAGGTGGTGCGCGAGTCTTTTCTTAAATCGCCTGCCGCCGGCCGCATGGGAATTCCAACCGTGCCACTCACCGATCTGTATAGCACCACTGGAGAATACATCCGCAACCGCGGTGGCGAAATCCAGTTTCGCGCGGGGGTCGAGTCGTTTCGAGGAGAAGATTTCGGCGTCAGTGTGACGACTAACGGACAGGAGCAGAAATTTGACTATCTAGTTCTCGCCGTTCCGTTTGATGGTCTCGGCCGCATTCTGCCGGATAGTCCGAAGGCCGCGCCGCTGATCGCTGCCCTCGCCCAGTTTTCACCTTCGCCCATCACCGGCATTCATCTCTGGTTCGATCGCCAGATCAGTGATCTCGACCATGCTGTTTTGCTCGACCGGACGGTGCAGTGGATGTTTCATAAGTCGCGGATCATTGAAGCCCGCATCAACGAAGGTCGGACCGACGAACATCGAGAAAACAACGGCGGCAGCTACGTTGAGCTGGTTGTCAGCTGCTCGCGGAGCCTGGTGGAAAAATCGAAAGCGGAGATTGTCGACCTGGCTGCGAACGAAGCGCGCGAGTTTTTCCCAGGAGCGCGCGAAGCGAAACTAGTGAAATCGACAGTGATCAAGGAAGTTCATGCGACATACTCGCCGCGGCCGGGGATCGATCAGTACCGTCCACAGCCGGAAACGGCGTGGCCACGGGTGTTTCTGGCCGGCGACTGGATCGCAACTGGCTGGCCCGCCACTATGGAAGGCGCCGTCCGCAGCGGCTATCTCGCTGCGGAAGCGCTGACCCGGTTCGCTACGGGCAAGCGTGAAAGCTTTCTGGTGCCCGATCTCCCCGCAAGCGGCCTGATGCGGTTGTTGGGCTGAGATTTCCGGTCCTGACTTCAGCCCTCGACCTGCGATTACTTCAGTTCTCAATCCTGGTTGGCAAAGGCTAGTTTCCCCGGATTCGTTACGCTGATTTCCGGGATTATCGCCTAAAGAAACTCCGGGTGCCAAACGATCTTATCTATATGCCGGAGCCCAATCCCGCGAAGCCAGAGGATCTGGAGGCTGCTCGTACGGGGCCGACCCGTGACGATGGACGTCCCAAAGAAGAGCGTCCCAAAGAAGAGCGCCCGGCAGAAGACCGCCGCCGCAGTACACGTTTCAGCGTTGGCGGCTATGCCACGATCCATTGCCTGCCATCGGAAGGCGTTTCGATCGCAGGCACGATCCGCGACCTGAGTCTCCACGGATGCTGCATCGATACTCCTCTTCCGCTCGATAGCGGAGTGAGGGCCGAGATTCTGGTTCGAGTGAATGCGAGTTCATTCCGGGCGCTGGGCGAAGTGCGCGTGATCCGCGGTCTTTCTGGAGCAGGCGTGGAGTTCGTGCAATTGAGCGCCGGCGGAAGAGATCTGCTCGCAAACACCTGGGCGCAACTGGCCCGAGTGCAGGCAGCCATGAGCCGGCTCCGGGCTTCTCGTCGCGAGATGGATGCTGAGTTGCTCAGAAAGCATCTGGAAGCGGGACAACTTCAGGCGGCGTTGCAAAGATTGGGCTCGCGATTTGCTTTTGAGGATACGAAGGTGGCAAGCCTGAGCGGAGCACAAGGAGATAGAGTGAAAGTGGAAGAAGAGCCGCTGGTGATTCCCGTCAACCTGTTCGGCTAGCGGAACACATAATTCATAGCGCCATCAGAATGACTCCGGCCCCTACGAGAAGCGCTGCAATCCACCGGCGCCGGCTCACGCGTTCGTGGAGAAAGATGCGCGCGGCGACCGCGTTGGCGACGAAGGTAAGCGAAGTGGACGCGGGAACGACCAGACTGAGGTTTCCCCAGGAAAGGCCGAACAGCAGGCTGTAGAACGCAATCGCCATCGCGGCCAGCCCCAGAGCGAACGTGGGCGTTGCCAGCACGCGGCCAAGCACGGCGAGCGCTCCACGCTGCTTCCAGAGTTCGCCCACATCGCCGACGCGTTTCATGGAGTACGCCAGCAGCACATCCCCGGCGGTCGAAGCCAGGATGATGAGTCCGATCGCCGCCCAGGCGTAGATCTCGGTCACGACTTCACCTCGTGGGAAAGCGGATCGCGAGAATCTATGCGCGGCACGGGCGTGAGCGAGGGACCTGCGGCTACGAAGCCCACACCGGCGGTAATCAGCGCAATACCAAGCCAGCGGGTGGGCGAGATGACTTCATGAAAAGCAAAGTGAGCCGTCAAGGCGACGAACACATATCCCGACGAGGTGGCGGGCAACACATAGGTGAGGTCAGCCCAGGAAAGTGCGGACACGTAGCAGGCAAAAAACGCGATCAGCAGAAGAATTCCTCCGGCGACCGAAGGATTCAGAATGGCCAGGAGCAGTCCGGAGAGATGATGCAGGGAAACGCCGCCGAGTTCCTTCATGCCGCGAGCCAGTAGCGCATCACCTGCGGTAGCGAAGACGGTGATTCCCGCCAGGACGAGGTATTTTTGAAACGTCACTTAGCGACCCAACTCTGAAAGCATTGACACTTGCCTGCTATGCCTTAGCCGGCTCCGGGGCGGGTGTTTCTTCTTTGCGGTTTTGCTTGACCCACTTGTGGCGCTGCGCGCGCAGTTTCAGGAAGGTCCGCGCTTCTTTATACAAACGTTTGCGCTCGGAGTTGTCGAATACGGCTTTCCGCAAAATACGATACGCGGCCTTGGGACGGAAGTAATATGCGTCGTAAAAATCGTGAACGGCTTCAAGAATTTCCGCGGCGGGCAGATCCGGATACTCGATCTGCACCATCTGGTGTCCAAGGTCGTCGACCATTTTTGTATCGGTGGTCATGAAGCCATTCTTGATCGCCGATTCATGCAGTTCGGTCCCAGGGTAGGCATGCGCCACCGAAACCTGGATCGTTTCCACGTCGAGTTCCTTGGCGAACTTGATGGTGTTCTTGATGGTCTCGCGAGATTCTCCCGGCAGGCCGAGGATGAAGTCTCCATGGACTACGAGGCCGAGTTTGTGGCAATCCTTGGTGAACTGGCGGGCGCGCTCGATGGTCGCGCCTTTCTTGATGTTCTTCAGAAT